>JAFIHP010000345.1 GCA_017849335.1 Actinomycetales bacterium
AGGTGATGCACTGGTCGCGCGTGCCGTAGCTCACGTTGCCCAGCATCGTCAGGTAGTCCGACGAGTTCTTCCAGGTTGCCGCCGGGTCGGCCATGGCCGCCTTGAAGGCGTCGATCGACTCCTTCGAGCTGAGCTCGATCGCGTCGAGCTGCATGACCTGCGGGATCGACTTGCCCTCGAGCCAGTCGGCAGCGAACTGCCCCCACGCGTAGCCCATCAGGGGGTAGGCGAAGGCGAAGCTCGCCTTGTACGGTCCGCCCTTCTCGACCGCCGCGAGCGCCTGCTCGTCGCCGTCGATGCCGGACAGGTACATGTCGTCGCGGGCCTTGCCCTCGGCCTCGAGCGCAGCGAGCGCGCCGAGGACGTACGTGTCGCCGCCGATCACGACGTCGACGTCCGGGTTCTTCTGCAGGATGGTGCTCATCGCCTGGAAGCCCGCATCCTGCGTGATCGCCTCGGGCTGGACGTCCGCGACGATCTCGACGCCGTCGCCGGCCGTCATCACGCCGTCGATCGCGCCCTGGTGGCGGGCCTTCAGGACCTCGATCGAGTCGGTGTTGAAGTAGACGACCTTCGCCTTGCCGCCGAGCTTCTCGGTGATGTACTTCGCGGCCGCCAGACCCTGCGTGTTGCCGACCTTGTACTGGTCAGCGATCGCCTGGTTCGTGCTCGGCGGCGTCACGAGGGACATGACCGCTGCCCCCGAGTCGATGGCCCGCTGCATCAGCGGAGCCTGGGCGTTGGCATCGAGCGGCTGGATGGCCAGCGCGCCGATCCCCCGCTGGAGGAACGTCTCGATCTGCTCGATGTTCTTCGCCGAGTCGTCGTCAGCGATGGCCGTGATGAAGTCGATCCCTCGGTCCTTCGCCGCCTGCTCGATCGACCGGGTGATCTGCATGAAGAACTCGGCGTCGGACGTGTTGGCCCACGCGATCGCCTTCGGCAGGTCCGGTACCTCGCCCACGGTGTCGCTGAACTCGAACGGCGCGAGCTCGGTCTTCTCCGTGAGGGCGCACTGGATCGGTCCGCCCGCCGGCAGGGTCGACCCGGCCGGCGACGCCGGAGCCTCGGAGGCCGGGGCCTCGGAGGCGGCCGCGGTCGCCTCGGCCGGTGCGCTCGTGCTGGCCTCCGAGGAGGTGCCCGAGCTGCAGGCCGCGAGCGCCGGCAGCAGCAGCGCAGCGCCGGCAAGTGCCAGCGACCGGGCCAGCCGTCCCGACGAGCGTGTCCGCCTTGCAGTTGATGCACTCATCTAGCGCTACACCTTCTTCCTATAAGGTCCGCAATACGGAATTGCATTTCGCAATTTCGCGGACCATAGGAGCGGGCGCGACGGGGTGTCAAGGGCCTCCGGTGCGCCGAAACACGATCGTTACCGACGTACGACCGACAGGAGGAACCATGACGATCCGACTCGGGATCATCGGCTGCGGCGACATGGGCGAGTCCCATCGCAGCGCCTTCGCCGAGCTGGGGGACCGCGTTCGCGTCACTGCCACCGCCGATGTCGAACTCGACCGGGCGCGGGCCGCCGCGGACCACTTCGGCGCCGAGCTCGCCACCACGGACTACCGCGACACGCTCGATGCCGTCGACGCCGTGCTCGTCGTGACCCCGCACGACCTCCACGCGGAGATGGGCCTGACGGCGCTGCGCGCCGGGAAGCACGTCCTGATGGAGAAGCCGATGGCGGTGTCCGAACAGGAGTGCCTGGACCTGATCGCAGAGTCCTCGGACCGCGACCTCGTGCTGATGACCGCCTACCCCATGCGTTTCCATCCGCTGGTCCGGACACTCAAGAACCTGGTCGACCAGCGGCTGCTCGGAGATCCGTTCCACATGTCGATCTGGACCGAGCAGCTCACGATGCCCGCGGAGGGGCACTGGATTCGCTCGGCGAAACGCCTTGGCGGCGGCCAACTATTCAGCCACGGATGCCACTACGTCGACCTGCTCCTGTGGTTCCTGGGCCGGCCGGAGCGCGGGACGCACATGGGCAGCCGCCTCGGCACGCCGTGGATGGAGCGCGAGGGGACGAGCGACCTCATCATGGCGTTCGAGAGCGGGATCACCGGCTACCACTTCGGCACCTGGGGGGCGCGCGCGAGCCGCATGGGCTACTCGATCCATGTGCACTGCGTCGGCGGGATGCTCGAGGCCGACCTGACGAACGGCCGCCTGTACGCCCACCACGGATGGGACGGTCCCGCGCCACGCGGCGGCCTCGCCGAGACGCTGCTCCCTCCCGCCGACGCCGGCGAGCTGCTGGTGCAGACCGAGGCCGACGACAAGCACCTCGGCGGGGAGATCGTGCACTTCGTGGAGTGCGTCGAGACCGGGCAGCGTCCACTGACCGACGGCCCGGGCAGCCTGCAGGGCCTTCGGGTCATCTGGCGCCTGTACGAGGCCGAGGAGCGCGGCCTCGTGGCCGACCTTCGCGGCCTGGGCCTGGACGAGGACTGGCGCGGAGCCGGGCGCGCAAGCCTTCCGGGGTGACCTTGTGGGGCAGGGACGGCGTCGGCTACAGTCCCGCCACTTCGGACTCAAAGTCCGTATAGCGGAACTCCCGTCCTGCGCGACAGCCCGGGGAGGCGACATGGGCACGGTCCTCGACC
>JAFIHP010000346.1 GCA_017849335.1 Actinomycetales bacterium
ACATCAGCCAGACCGTGATGGAGAAGATCCGCGGGCGGATCGCCGTGAGCGAGGAGGCGCGCCGCACTCTCGTCACGCATCTCGGCGGGGACGCCGTCCTGATCCCGAACGGTGTGCGCGTCAGCGCCTACGCCGGCACCGATCGGCTGCCCGGCGTCGATCCGCAACGGCCGTCGATCCTGTTCCTGGGGCGGATGGACGAGCCGCGCAAGGGCCTGCCGGTGCTGGTCGCGGCGCTCCCGACGCTCGTCGAGCGGTTCCCGGGGCTGCAGGTTCTGGTCGCCGGCCCCGGCGACGTCGAGGACCAGCAGGCCGCCCTGCCGTCGGCCGTCGCCGGGCACGTGCGGTTCCTCGGGCTGGTCAGTGACGAGGACAAGGCGCGCGCGCTCCGCTCGGTCGACGCCTACGTCGCTCCGCACACCGGCGGTGAGTCGTTCGGCATCGTCCTGGTCGAGGCGATGGCGGCGCAGGCGGCGGTCGTGGCCTCGGACCTTCCGGCCTTCCGTCGGGTGCTCGAGGACGGTCGGTCCGGCCGACTGTTCGCGAACACCGACTCCGCCGCGCTGGCCGACGCCGTGAGCGCGATCCTGGCCGATCCCACCCTGCGTCAGGCCTACGTGAGCGCGGGCGACCGCCGCGTGCGGGCCTTCGACTGGGACCGGGTCGTCGAGGACGTGATCGCGGTCTACGACAGCGTCCGCGTGCCGGGGGAGAAGGTCACCGTCGACCTCAGCGGTCAGCTCGTCGGCCGGCTTGCTCCCGGCGGCCGCGCCGAGCGGACGGAGCCGTCGTGACCGGCTGGATCCTGGCCGCCCTGCTCGCCGTCGCCGCCGTCCTGTTCGTCGTGTACCTGAGCATGACGGCAGGACGGCTGGACCACCTGCACCGGCGCATCGACGCCTCGCGCGCGACGCTCGACGCGCAGCTGCTTCGGCGGTCGGCGGTGTGCACGGAGCTCGCCGCCTCCGGCCTCCTGGACCCGGCGGCGAGCCTCGTCCTCTCGTCGGCCGCGCACGAGGCCAGCCAGGCGGACCTCTCCGACCCTGACCGCATGCGAGCCGAGTCCGACGTGACGGCGGCCCTGCTGGCCGCGCTGGAACCCGACGACGTGTCCGAGCTCGCCGAGCATCCGATCGGGGCGGACCTCCTCGACGAGCTCGACGCGGCCTGCCGACGCGTTCAGCTGTCCCGACGGTTCCACAACGACGGCGTCCGCGCCTGCCGCCAGCTGCGGCGCCAGCGCATCGTCCGCCTGTTCCGGCTCGCCGGGCACACCCCGTGGCCCCACCCGTGGGAGATGGACGACACCCCGCCGCCGCAGCTGGGCGTCGCCTGACGGACCTGGGGTGTCCCGGTCGGCAGGGCTCGCGCAGCCATCCTCGCCATGACGGCGTACGAGTGCCGCTGAGCCGCGGCGTAGGATTGCCTCGCCGCGAGGCATTCCCGATCATCGAGCGAGCGAGGTTGACGTCGTGTCGAGCACTGTCGTCGGAACGGACCGCGTGAAGCGCGGCATGGCTGAGATGCTCAAGGGCGGCGTGATCATGGACGTCGTCACGCCCGAGCAGGCGAAGATCGCCGAGGACGCCGGCGCGGTGGCGGTGATGGCGCTGGAGCGGGTTCCGGCGGACATCCGGGCGCAGGGCGGTGTCTCGCGCATGTCGGACCCGGACATGATCGACGGCATCATCGAGGCGGTCTCGATCCCGGTCATGGCCAAGGCCCGGATCGGGCACTTCGGCGAGGCGCAGATCCTGCAGTCGCTGGGCGTCGACTACATCGACGAGTCGGAGGTCCTGACGCCGGCCGACTACGCCAACCACATCGACAAGTGGGCGTTCACCGTTCCCTTCGTGTGCGGGGCGACGAACCTGGGTGAGGCCCTGCGCCGGATCAGCGAGGGCGCGGCGATGATCCGGTCCAAGGGCGAGGCCGGCACCGGTGACGTCTCGAACGCGGTCACTCACATGCGCAAGATCCTGGGGGAGATCCGTCGGCTGACGTCGCTGTCGAAGGACGAGCTGTACGTGGCCGCGAAGGAGCTGCAGGCCCCGTACGCGCTCGTCGCGGAGGTCGCCGAGCGCGGCAGCCTGCCGGTCGTGCTGTTCACCGCCGGTGGCATCGCGACGCCTGCCGACGCGGCGATGATGATGCAGCTGGGTGCCGAAGGCGTGTTCGTGGGCTCGGGCATCTTCAAGTCCGGTGACCCGGCCAAGCGCGCCGACGCGATCGTGCAGGCCACGCGGCACTTCGACGACCCCGAGATCGTGGCCAAGGTGTCCCGCGGGCTGGGCGAGGCGATGGTCGGCATCAACGTGGCCGACCTGCCGGTGCACCATCGCCTGGAGGACCGGGGCTGGTGACCTCCCCACGCGTGGGCGTCCTCTCCATCCAGGGGGACGTCCGTGAGCATCTGCGCGCCCTCGCGGAGGCGGGTGCGACTGCGGTGACGGTCGGGTCGACTGTCGAGCTGGCGGCGGTCGACGGGCTCGTGATCCCCGGCGGGGAGTCGACCACGATCTCGCGGCTGGCGCGCATCGACGGCCTCCTCGACCCGCTGCGCGCGGCGCGGGCCGCCGGGATGCCGATGTACGGATCCTGCGCCGGCATGATCATGCTGGCCGACCGCGTCGAGGACGCCCGTCCCGACCAGGAGTTCGTCGCCGGCATCGACATGACCGTCCGGCGCAACGCGTTCGGCCGTCAGGTCGACTCGTTCGAGGCCGATGTGGACATTCCCGCCGTGGGGGGCGAGCCGCTGCGCGCGGTGTTCATCCGCGCTCCGTGGGTCGAGTCGGTCGGCCCCGCGGTCGACGTGCTTGCTCGGGTCAGCCGGGGCGACGACGATACGATCGTCGCCGTCCGGCAGGGACCGTTGCTGGCGACCGCGTTCCACCCGGAGCTCACGGGCGATGCCCGCGTCCACGAGCTGTTCGTCGAGATGGTGAGGAAGCAGGCATGAGCGGCCATTCCAAGTGGGCGACCACGAAGCACAAGAAGGCGGCCATCGACGCCAAGCGCGGCAAGCTGTTCGCCCGCCTGGTGAAGAACATCGAGGTCGCGGCCCGGCAGGGCGGCGGCGACCCCGACGGCAACCCGACGCTGTACGACGCGATCCAGAAGGCGCGCAAGAACTCCGTGCCGTTGGACAACATCGAGCGGGCGGTCAAGCGCGGCTCCGGCGCAGAGGCCGGCGGGGCGGACTGGCAGACGATCATGTACGAGGGCTACGGCCCCAGCGGCGTCGCGCTGCTCGTCGAGTGCCTCACCGACAACCGCAACCGGGCCGCCACGGACGTCCGGGTGGCCCTGACCCGCAACGGCGGGTCCATGGCGGACCCGGGCTCGGTGTCCTACCTGTTCAGCCGCAAGGGCGTCGTGATCGTGCCGAAGACCGACGGCCTGACCGAGGACGACGTCCTCATGGTCGTCCTCGACGCGGGCGCCGAGGAGGTCGACGACCTGGGTGAGTCGTTCGAGATCGTCTCCGAGGCGACGGATCTCGTCGCGGTGCGTACGGCCATCCAGTCGGCGGGGTGGGACTACGAGTCGGCCGAGGCGAGCTTCCTGCCCAGCGTGAGCGTCGACCTCGACGAGGACGGCGCCCGGAAGGTCTTCCGGCTCATCGAGGCCCTGGAGGACAGCGACGACGTCCAGAACGTCTACGCGAACTTCGACGTCAGCGACGACGTGATGGAAGCAGTCGGGTGAACGACTACGTCGGGACCCAGCTGCGAGGCTGGGACGCCGCGACGTTCCGCACTGCCAGCGACCCGGCCATGCGCTCCACCGTGGTCGCCCTGACCATCTTCGAGTCCACCCCGTCGTGGCCGCGCCTGCGCGAGCGGATGGAACGGCTGACGCTGTTCGTCCCGACGTTGCGGATGAAGCCGTTGTTCGGCGCGCTGGGCATGTCGGCCCCCCGGATGGCGGTCGACCCGGACTTCGACCTCGACGTCCACCTGCGGCGCTACCGGCTGCC
>JAFIHP010000347.1 GCA_017849335.1 Actinomycetales bacterium
GCTCTCGGACCGGATCGAGCAGGCGCTGGCGCGCAGTGCCCGGCAGCCCGGCCGGGTGACGGTCCTGTTCCTGGACGTCGACCTGTTCAAGGTGGTCAACGACAGCCTCGGCCACGCGGCAGGCGACGCCCTGCTCATCGAGCTCGCCCGTCGGCTCACGTCCGTTCTGCGGCCCGGCGACACCCTGGCCCGGTTCGGCGGGGACGAGTTCGTCATCGCGTGCGAGAACATCCCGGACATCGAGGTCGAGCCGCTCGCCGTGCGTGTCGCCGGCGCGTTCGACAGGCCGTTCGTGCTGGAGGGCCGTGAGGTCAACGTCTCCGTCAGCATCGGCATCGCTGTCTCGCGCGCCGACGCCGATGCTGAGACCATGCTCAGGGACGCCGACGCTGCGCTCTACCGCGCCAAGGCCGGTGGACGCAGTCGCGCCGTCGTGTTCGACGAGGGCATGCACGACGAGGCCGCCCAACGCCTGGACGCCGAGTCCGGCCTGCGTCGCGCCCTCGACCGCGACGAGCTCTGCTTGTACTACCAGCCGATCGTGTCGATCCGGACCGGCGAGGTGTGCGGACTGGAGGCACTCGTCCGCTGGCAGCATCCCAGCCGCGGTCTCCTCGGACCGCTCGAGTTCGTCACGGTCGCCGAGGAGACCGGGCTGATCGTCCTGCTCGGCTCGTGGGTGCTGGACCGCGCGATCCAGCAGGTCGGCCGATGGCGGGCCGACGTCCCGGGCGCCGAGGATCTCTGGGTGTCGGTGAATGTGTCACCGCGGCAGCTGCAGTCGGCCGACCTCGTGCGCATGGTCGAACGCTCGCTTGCCCAGAACGACCTCCCGGTCAGTGCGCTTCGGCTGGAGCTCACGGAGTCGGCGCTCGTCGACGCCGCCGGACCGCAGGTCGAGGCGATCGCGGCCGTCACCCGGCTCGGGGTCGGCTTCGCCGTCGACGACTTCGGCACGGGCTACTCGTCCCTCGCGTACCTCGCGAGCCTGCCGGTGACAACTCTCAAGGTCGATCGCACCTTCATCGCGCCGCTGATCGGCTCCGACGCAACGTCGATGGCGATCGTCGACGCGATCGTCAGCATGGCGAGGGCGCTGCGCCTGGAGGTCATCGCCGAGGGAGTCGAGAGCCCCGAGCAGCTGGCCGCGCTGCGACGCCTGGGAGCCACCCAGGGCCAGGGGTACCTGTGGTCCGCCGCCCTGCCGGCCGACGAGGTGCCGACCTGGCTGGCGGACTTCGCCGCCCGTGCCTGAACGCTGATGAGAGATCGCCAGGATGGTGGCGTGTCGACGACGGAGGACCTGGCCCGGACGGCGCGGACGATCTTCGCTCCTCGCCGCGTCGGACGCCCGGGGCACGGCGGTCTCTACTGGCCGTTGTTCGTCATCGGCCAGGTCCTCCGTCTTCGCTGGTCGGTCCGCCTCGCGGGTCGGCACTCCCTGCGCTCCGGCCCAGCGATCCTCGTGGGCAACCACGTGCGGGCGATCGATCCGGTGCTTCTCGGCCTCGCACTGCCCCGGCGTCAGGTATTCGTCGCGAAGGCGGAGGCGTACGACGGGCCCGCCGCTCCGATCCTGCGCGGGACCGGTCAGATCGCGATCGTGCGCGGTGACGACGCCTCGACCGAGTGGGCTCTCGCGGCGAGCGCGGCCGTCCTCGCCGAGGGCCGCGTCCTGTGCGTCTACCCCGAGGCGACGCGCTCACCCGACGGGCGATCCCTCCACCGGCTGCATCGTCGCGTCCTCGTCCCGCTGATCGAGGCGAGCCCGGGGGTTCCGGTCCACGGCGTGGCGATCGGCTACTCCCCCGGACCGCTCGGGCGCGTGCGCGTCGACCTCCGGCTGTCCGAGCCCCTGCCGATAGCGGCGACGATGACCGACGCCCAGATCACCGACCTGGTGCGCGACGCACTGCTCGCCCTGGGCGGCATGCCGTACGTCGACCGGTTCGGCACCGCCGTGAAAGCGGCCCGATCGCGGGCCGCCGGCGCACCGCCGGAGCCGCGCGCGTGATCACCCGGTTCGCCCCGACACCCAGCGGGTTCCTCCATCGTGGCAACGCCGTGAACGCCCTCCTCGTCTCGTGGCTCGCGACGGCCGCCCGTGGAACCGTCGCTCTCCGCATCGACGACATGGACGTGCCGCGCCTGCGGGCGGCCTACGTCGACGACGTGTTCGCGGTCCTCGCGTGGCTCGACATCGACTGGCAGGTCGGCCCGCGCGACCGAACGGACCTCGAGACGCAGTGGTCGTCACGGCTTCGGCTCGGGAGGTACCGCACCGCCCTCGACCACGCCGTCTCGGCGGGACTGCCCGTGTACGCGTGCACGTGCTCCCGGTCGCAGCAGCGGGGTCCCGCGACGGGAGGCTGCGCCGGTGGCTGTCGCGCGCGCGGCGTGCGGCACGAGCCCGGACGCACCGCGCTGCGGGTCGCGCTCCCGGTCGACACCGTGGTGACGGTGGGCGACCGTTCCGTGCGACCGGCGGATCGGCTCGGTGACTTCGTCATCTGGCGCCGTGACGACCTACCGGCTTACCAGCTGACCAGCGTCGTCGACGACCACGACCTCGCGGTGACGGATGTCGTCCGCGGCATCGACCTGCTCGACTCCACTGCAGCCCAACTGTTCCTCGCACCGTTCCTCGGGGCCGGCACCTTCGCGGCGGCGCGCTTCTGGCATCACGGGCTCGTGGTGGAGGCGGACGGAACCAAGCTCTCCAAGTCGCAGCAGTCTAGCGGCGACCCACTCCCGCGCACCGAGGATGAGCGCCGCACGATCCACCGGCTGGCGGCGACCGTCGGCGCGCCGCTGGGCATCGGGACTACATCCGACTGACGGCGGGGCGCCGCCACTACCGTTGCGGCCGTGTCCCCCGCCGCGCCCGCCCGGCTCTCCCGTGGCGACTGGTGGTTGATCGCCGGCTGGATCGCCGCAGCGGCTTTCGCGCTGGCCGGGACGGTCCAGGACACCGATCCCTACTGGCAGATCCGGGCCGGGGAGGAGAACCTCGACGGCGTCCCGCTCGCCCGCCCCGACACCTGGAGCTGGGCCCCCGTCGACGGGCTCTTCTACCCGAACTCGCCCGCCTGGAACGTCGTGCTCGCGCTCGCGTGGCGGGCACTCGGGCCATGGGGCCTGTACCTGCTGACCGCTGCGACCATCGCCGCCAGCCTCGCGATCGTCGCCTGGCTCGCCCGGCGGATCGGCGCCCGAACCGTCCCCCTCGTCGTCGTCATCCTGGCCGTCACCGCAGCGGCGCTCCCGGTGTTCTCCCCCCGCGCCGCTCTGCCGGCCCACCTGCTGTTCCTGATCGGCGTCGCCGCGGCCGTCCGGTGGTCCGATCGGGCGAGCCGCGTGCCCGCGACCCTCAACGTCCTGGTCGCGCTCGCGTTCAGCTTCGTCCTGTCGGCGACCGGCAACTGGGTTCATCTCTCGTGGCCCCTGCTCGCCGTCGCGAGCCTCGTCGCGTGGTCGGTCCTGTGGGGGCTCGACCGACGTCTGACGACGCGGACCACTGTCGCCCTCGTCGGCGGAGGTGGCGTCGGACTGCTGACCGGTGTCCTCGTCGGACCGTACGGCACCGACGTGCTCGAGCGTTCCTCGGCCGTCGTCGACGCCTGTCGCGGCATCGTCACCGAGTGGATCACGCCGTTCGAGCCGGCGTTCGGTCTTCGCTGGTGGCCGCTCGCCATCTCTGTCGTCGCCGTGACCGTCGTGGCCGTCGCGTGGTGTGTCCGGGCACTGCGGGTGAGGCACACCGACCCACGACTGCCGCTCATCGCCGCGCTGACGACCTCGACAGTGCCCTATGCGGTGGCTGGACTCGGCGCCATCCGGTTCGTCATGGTCGCGTACCTGACCATCGCGCCCGTCCTCGCCGTCGGCGTCTCCATGGTCGCCGTGCGCATCCACGGCCGCGTGACGCCGCCGCCCCCGGACGCGCGCTATCTGCGCCGTCGCCTCCCGGAGTGGACCTCCGGCCGGTTCTGGCGCGTCGTCCTGTGGCTGGTTCTCGCCCTGGTGGCCCCCGTCGCCGTCGTCGCCGGGTCTAACCACGCCGTTCCGCTGACGCACGAGACGGACCAGCTCCTCCCGCGCGGTTGCCGAGCGTTCGGCTCGACGATCGACATGGCTCCGATCCTCCTCGAACGGCCCGACGTGACCGTGTGGATCGACGGGCGCGCGGACTACTGGGGCCGCGAGCGCAACCTTCTGGCCGCCGGCTACCTGTCCCGCCTGGACCAGCAGACCCTCGTGCCGCCCGGGACGACCTGCGTGGTCCTGAGCGACATCGCGACCGATCCGGGATTGGCAGCGCTCACCGCCGCGCTCGACGCGTCCCCGGACTGGAGGCGCGTCCCGGGGACGACGGGAGCGACGCTCTGGCTGCCAGCGGGCTGATCGGGACGCAGCCTCGCGACTACCCTGCGGTCCATGACGATCGCCGACCTCGCCCAGCGCCGACTCGACCAGATTCTGGCCGCCGACCCGCTCGAGGCGACCCTCATCGGTTACCGCGACTCCGATCGGCACCTGGCCGACCTCTCCGTCGACGCCGACCGGGCGCGCGCGGCCGAGCGCAGCGCACTGCGCGCGGACGTCCAGGCCGTCGACCCGACCACGCTGTCAGAGCAGGACGTCATCACGCGGGACGTGCTCCTGGCGAGCCTGGACTATGCAGATGACGCGGACGCGGCGGATGCGATCGCGTACACGGCCGCCGCGTTCCCGGTCAGCCCGTCGTCGATGATGCTGTCGTACCTGCGCATGGTCGTCGCCACCGACGGCACCCAGGCCGACGACTACCTCGCACGGCTCTCCGAGCTGCCGCGGTACCTCGCCCAGGCGGAGGAGCGCCTCGCAGCCGGTCGCGAGTCCGGCCTGACGACGGTCGCGCACCTCGTCCGGATGGCCGTCGACCAGATCGACAAGTTCCTCGCGGCCCCGGCGGATGCCCTGCGCATCACGCTGCCGCCGGACTGGTCGGAGGCCGAGCGCTGGGAGGCGGACTTCGCCGGCGTCCTCGAGCGCGACGTCGTGCCGGCGTTCCGGGCTCACCGCGCCGCGCTGGTCGAGCAGTCGTTGCCGTCCGCGCGTGACGAGGAGCACTGCGGGCTCGTCCACCTGCCCGACGGCTCCGAGCGATACCGCCTTCTCGCTCGCGTCCACACGACGACGGACCGAACGCCCGAGGAGCTGCACGCCCTCGGGCTCGACCTCGTGGCGCGGATCCACGACGAGTTCCGCGAGCTGGGCGGGCGGGCCCTCGGCACGTCCGACCTCACCGAGATCTTCGACCGCCTGCAGACCGATCCGCAGCTGCGCTGGAACACGTCGCAGGAGATCCTCGACGCGGCCGAGTCTGCGGTGCGCCGCGCGGAGGCGGTCGCCCCCCAGTGGTTCGGGCGGCTGCCTCAGGCCGTCTGCGCGCTCGCGGCGATCCCCGAGCTCGAGGCGGACGGCGCGCCTGCCGCGTACTACATGCAGCCGGCGCTCGACGGCTCCCGGCCGGGCACCTACTACTCGAACGTGAGCGAGCCCACCGAGCGCACGTCGTTCGACCTCGAGTCGGTCGCGTACCACGAGGCGGTCCCCGGACACCACTTCCAGATCTCGCTGGCCCTGGAGCTTCCCGATCTCCCACTGATCCGGAAGCTGTCGATGTTCACGGCGTACGTCGAGGGCTGGGGCCTGTACTCCGAGCGGCTCGCCGAC
>JAFIHP010000348.1 GCA_017849335.1 Actinomycetales bacterium
AAGTACGCTCATGACCCACTGGGGCCTCCTCACGACTGTGGCTCTACCAGCGGCCCATCCGCCGGCAACCCACGAACAATCGCGAGTGAGGCCTCAGCCCGTCACCCCATACCGTCTAGCGCGTCCCGCCGGAGCGAGCGTCCGTCAGGCGTGGCTGGGGTGCTCGTGCTCGGCGTGGCCGGACGGCTCGATCTGGAACGTGCAGTGCTCGACGTCGAAGTGATGCCCCAGGCACTCCCCGAGCTGGTCCAGGATCCGGCCGGCGCTCCCGTCGGTGAGGGCGGAGTCCTCGACGACGACGTGGGCCGACATCACCGGCATCCCGGACGTCAGCACCCAGACGTGCAGGTCGTGCGCGCCGACCACGCCCGGCACGGCGAGGATGTGCGCGCGCAGTTCGGCCAGGTCGATGCCCTTGGGCGTCGCCTCCAGCAGCACGTCGACCGCCTCGCGCAGGAGCGTGTAGGTGCGCGGCAGGATCATCGCGGCGACGAGCACGGAGGCGACGATGTCCGCGCGCTCCCAGCCGGTCAGGGCGATCACCACGGCGGCGGCGATGACGGCGATAGAGCCGAGCGCGTCGCCGAGCACCTCCAGGTAGGCGCCCTTGACGTTCAGGCTCTCCTTCGCACCGGAGCTCAGGATCAGCAGCGCGACGACGTTCGCGGCCAGGCCGACCACGGCGAAGACCAGCATCGGTCCGCCGTGCACGTCCGGCGGCTCGGACCAGCGCCGCCATGCCTCGACGAGGATGAAGCCGGCGACGCCGAGCAGGAGGACGCCGTTGACGACGGCCGCGAGGATCTCCAGGCGGTAGTACCCGAAGGTCCGGGCCGGCGACGGCGGGCGCGCGGCGAACGTGACGGCCGCGATCGCCAGCGTGACGCCCGCGACGTCCGTGAGCACGTGCCCGGCGTCGGCGAGCAGGGCCAGGCTCCCGGTCACCGCGGCGCCGACGACCTCGACGACCAGCACGCCGATCGAGAGTCCGAGAACGACGACGAGGCGTCGGCGATTGGCCATGCCGGCACTCGCCGCGCCGTGCGCGTGGTCGTGTCCCATGGCCCTCCTTCGCCAGCGTCAGGCTATCCGCCACCATCCTGAGCGCAGGCTGAGGTCGCCCTGTCGCATGCCTGACGCGTGGTAGCAGCGGTCGGAGCGCGGGGTAGACACTCGGGTTGTCCGGTTCTGGTCCTCCTCCTCCACGAACCGGTTGCCAGACCGGGAGCCCTTCCTCCTCCTAGGGCTTCCAGGGGCGGCGCGTTTCCCCCGAGCGCGCCGCCCCTTTTGCTGCCCGTGCTCACCGTGCGGCTCGTGGGAACATCCCGCGCGCCGGACCCGAGTTGTTTGGAAGACTCCGACCGTGACCGCGAGACCTCGAGTACTCATCGCCGACGACGAGGTACGCCTGGCGGAGGCGCTGCGCCAGGGTCTCGAGCGCCACGGGTTCGACTGCACTGTGGTGCACGACGGGGGCGCGGCGAACGCCAAGGCCATGTCCGGCGGCTTCGACCTCATCCTGCTGGACCTCATGCTGCCCGTGCTGTCCGGCTATCGCGTCGTCGAGAGCCTGCGCGCCGCGGGCATCGAGACGCCGGTGCTGATGCTCACCGCGAAGGACGGGGAGTACGACGAGGCCGACGCGTTCGAGCTGGGCGTCGACGACTACGTGACCAAGCCGTTCAGCACGGTCGTGCTGCTGGCGCGGATGAACGCCCTGCTTCGGCGGCGCAGCGACGCACCCACGCTCCTGACCGTCGGGACCCTGCGCCTGGAGCCGCGCAAGCACCGGTGCCAGGTCGACGGGCACGACGTCGAGCTGACGGCCCGCGAGTACGCCCTGCTCACCTACCTTGCCCAGCGCTCGGACGAGGTGGTCAGCAAGGCCGAGCTGCTCGACCAGGTGTGGGACGAGCCCGGCCTGGACCAGAACGCCGTCGAGGTGTGCGTCGGCCAGGTCCGGCGCAAGCTCGGCGCTCCGTTGATCGACACGGTGCGCGGAGTGGGGTACCGCCTCTCCGCTCCGGTGGAGGCCGACTCCTGAGGCCGCGCAGCGTCCGGGCGCGCGCGGTCGTCGGGTCGGTCGCGGCGATGCTCGTGTTCGGGTCGGTCCTGGGCATCGCGGCCTACCTGCTGACGACCCGGGTCGCGTCGTCCAGCCTGGAGTCGGTCGTCGAGACCCGCGTGCGCGAGGTCCGCTCCGAGGTCGCGGGCCTGTCGGACGGCGACACCGACCTGGCAGCGACGGAGGTCGCCAGCCCGGTCGCGATCCAGGTGATCGGCTCCGACGGAACGGTCCTGGCCCAGAGCCCGGGCCTGCCGGCCGACGCTCGGCTGTGCGAGCCGGCCGACGGCTACCTGACGGTGTCGCGCAGCGCGGCGTCCTTGTCGGGCAAGGTCACGATCTGCGCGGCCGCCAGCCTCAAGCCCGTGGAGCGCGTCCAGGAAGGCGTCGTGCTGGCGCTCGGCATCATGCTCCCGGTCGCCCTCGTCGGCGTCGGCATGGCTGTCTGGATCGCGGTCGGACGGGCGTTGGGCTCGGTCGACGACCTGCGGCGACAGGCGGAGGCGATGACCAGCTCCGGGGACGGCGCCCTGGTGGTCCAGCCGACGGGCGACGAGGTCGAGCAGCTCGGCACGACGCTGAACGACCTCATCGGCCGGCTGCGCGCGCAGACCCGGACGACCCGGCAGTTCGTCGCCGATGCCGGCCACGAGCTGCGCAACCCGCTCGCGACGCTCCGCGTCGCCCTCGAGTTCGACGACGGCTCCGCGGACGGCCCTGCCCTCGCCCTGGATGAGCTCGACCGGCTGGAGGAGCTGGTCAGCGATCTCCTCGTCCTCGCGCGGACGGACGCCCAGGAGGCGCCGTCGCCCGTCGACGTCGACCTGACCAGTGTCGTCCGAGCGGCCGTGAACGCGCGGGCGGCGACCCGCCCCGAGGTGACCGTCAGCGTCGACCTGTGCGAGGCGACCGTGGTCGGGGACCGCCGGGCCCTTCGCAGCGCCGTCGAGAACCTGCTGGCGAATGCCATGCGGCACGCGGCGTCCCGCGTGCGGGTGCGGTTGTCCCGCGCGGCCGACTCGTGGCTGCTGGCCATCGACGACGACGGCCTGGGCCTGGCCGAGTCCGACTGC
>JAFIHP010000349.1 GCA_017849335.1 Actinomycetales bacterium
GCCGGATCACCGGCCTCTCCAAGCTCGCCCGCCTGGTCGACGTGTACGCGAAGCGCCCGCAGGTCCAGGAGCGGCTGACGACGCAGGTCGCCGACGCGCTGATGCGCATCCTGGAGCCCCGTGGCGCGATCGTCGTCCTCGAGGCCGAGCACCTGTGCATGTCGATGCGCGGAGTCCGTAAGCCCGGTGCGCGCACGGTCACGAGCGCGGTGCGCGGCAGCCTGCGCGACCCAACGACTCGCGCCGAGGCCATGTCGCTGATCATCGGGCGGTGAGCCGGGTGGTCTCCGGGCCCCCGCGACCGACCGGGCTGCCGGAACCGCTGGCCTCCCTCGACCGCACCGCGGTCATGGGGGTGCTGAACGTGACGCCCGACTCGTTCTCCGACGGCGGTCGCTACCTCGATGCGCAGCAGGCGATCGCGCACGGCATCGCGCTGGCCGAGGCAGGTGCCGACCTCGTCGATGTCGGCGGGGAGTCCACGCGCCCCGGCGCCACCCGGGTCCCCCCGGAGCAGGAGATCGCTCGGGTCCTGCCGGTGGTGACCGCCCTCGTGGACGCCGGCGTCGTGGTCAGCATCGACACGATGCACGCCGAGTGCGCGGCCGTCGCGGTACGAGCGGGTGCGACCGTGGTCAACGACGTGAGCGGCGGGCTGGCCGACCCGACGATGCATGCCACGGTCGCCGCGCTCGGGGTGCCGTACGTCGCGATGCACTGGCGGGGTCACAGCGCCGAGATGGCCGAGCTCGCCCACTACGACGACGTGGTGGCCGAGGTCGTCGGCGAGCTCTCGGACCGCGTCGCGCAGGCCCGCGCCGCCGGGGTGGACAGCGGCGGGATGGGTCTGGACCCCGGGCTGGGCTTCGCCAAGGACGCCGACCACAACTGGGCCCTCCTGCGGCACCTGGACGTGCTCGCCGCGGTCGGACTGCCGGTCCTGGTCGGCGCATCGCGCAAGCGCTTCCTGGGATCTCTGCTGGCGGACGATCCTGCCCAGCCACGGCCGGTCGCCGAGCGCGACGCGGCGACGGACGCGGTGTCCGCGCTTGCCGCGTCGCACGGCGTCTGGGCCGTGCGGGTGCACGACGTCCGCGGCAGCCGTGACGCCGTCCGCGTAGCCGCGGCATGGACCCGAGGGAGCGAACGTGGGTGACCCGCGCGACCGCATCGTGGTGACCGGGATCCGAGGGCACGGCCGGCACGGTGTGTTCGACCACGAGCGACGCGACGGCCAGGAGTTCGCCGTCGACGTCGAGCTGGAGGTCGGCACCACCGCCGCGGCGCGCAGCGACGATCTCGCCGACACGGTCGACTATGGCCAGGTCGCGATCGCCGTGCACGCGCTGATCGTCGGGGAGCCGGTCGACCTGGTGGAGACGCTCGCCGAGCGGATCGCCGACGCCTGCCTGGCGTTCGGCGGCGTTCACGCGGTCACCGTGACAGTCCACAAGCCGTCGGCGCCGATCCCGGTCCCGTTCGACGACGTGCAGCTGAGGATCCGACGCACCGCGCCGGTCCGGCGTCCGGTCGCGCTCGCGCTCGGGTCGAACCTCGGCGACTCGGCGACCGTGCTGCAGGCCGCCGTCGACGACCTGGCCGCCCTGCCGGGCCTCAGACTCGGTGCCGTGTCGGCCGTGTACCGCACCGCGCCGGTCGGTGGACCGGAGCAGCCGGACTACCTCAACGCCGTCGTCGTCGGCGAGACCACGCTCGATCCGCTCGCCCTCCTGACGGCGACCCAGGGCGTGGAACGCGCTCACCACCGGGTACGGGACGTGCGGTTGGGGCCGCGCACCCTCGACGTCGACGTCATCGCCCTCGGCGACGAGGTCGTCGACGAGCCGACGCTGCAGGTGCCGCACCCGCGCGCGCACGAGCGTGCGTTCGTCCTCGTGCCCTGGACGGACGCGGATCCGGCTGCCGTCATCCCCGGACGGGGGCCGGTCGCGGACCTGGTGGCGGGTGTCGACCGGACAGGAGTCACGCGGACGGACATCGTCCTCGAGCTGCCCGCAGCCGCATCGTGAACGCGATGACGCCGACGCGGCTGCGCGTCCTCGTCGCCGCCGCCGTCATCTGTGCCGCGATCGGCTGGGGACTGGCCCAGATCGTGTATGCGTGGAACGGCCGGCTGCTGCCGGTGACGTGGCTGGCACCGGCGGCGCTGTGGCTGCTCGCCGCGGCCGTCGCCTACTGGACGTGGACGTCGCGGCCGCGTCTGCAGCGACGTCCGGGGACGCGGCCGCTGCCACCCGTCGTGGCTGCCCGCTCCGCGGCGCTGGCCATGGCCGCGTCCCGGATCGGAGCGGTCGTCGGGGGCTTCTACGCGGGCATCGCGGTCGCGATGCTCTCGCACCTGGTCACCGAGACCGGATCGGTCACCTTCTGGGCCGCGACGGCGGCCGCGCTGGGCTGCGCGGCTCTCGTCGCTGCTGGCCTGTGGCTCGAGCACGTGTGCCGGCTGCCGCTGGATCCGCCCGGACCGTCCGGCGGCACCCCCGCCGGTTAGGCTCCCCGCATGAGTGATGTCGCCCTCGAGGACCTGCCGTTCGACGAGCTTCGCCAGCGGGCCTTCAAGCGGGCCGAGCACCACATGGATCTCGGCTTCTTCACCGACCTGTTCGCGCACATGCCGGGCATGGTCGCGATCGAGGGCGAGGGCGGCGACCTCGGTGCTGTGGGCGGCACGTTCATCGAGACGGTCCGCGCCGTGCGGCAGATGATGGGCGACGACGACTCCCAGATCGACGACACGACCAAGGAGCTCCTGCGCGCGCGCTTCGTCACCTACCTGCGCGAGCACGGCGAGGACTGACCACTCCACACCGTTTCTCCCGCGTCGCGGGACGCCCGGCACGAAGCGGGGGCGATCGTCGGCGTGTCGTGCCGTTTGTCCCGCGGGCGACGGTCGTTCTGCGGGACCTCGGCTCCCCGTCCGTCCGGTGGGGCGTGGCTGGACTGGCCAGTGACGTGGGACAGGCGGCGCGAACGGAGCCAATTCGCTGCGTTTGGTGCCGTTTCTCCCGCGTCGCGGGAGAAGCGGCACGGGCGGGGGGCGGGGGACGCGCTCGTCAGCGGTCGACGTCCCCCATCACCACGGGGAAGCTCATGACCGCCGCGCCGAGCGATTCGCGCGGTGTGCCCGGCAGCGCGGCGGTCATCGCCTGCATCGTCGCGAACGACGCCGAGCGGATCTTCAGCCGCCACGGCGACTTCTCGCCCGTGCTCACGACGAGGGCGCCGCAGATGCCGAGCGGGCCCTCGAGCCACGCGTAGGTCGTGCCCTCCGGCAGCCGGACGACCTTCGGCAGCGGCACGTCGACCTCTCCGTCGCCGAGGGCTGACAACCGCTCGACGCACACGCCGAGGAGCCGGGCGCTGGACCGCACCTGGTCGGCGAGGAGCCCGTAGCGGGCGGGCACGTCTCCCGCCGGGCGGACGGCGACGTCGAGGACGTTCCCTAGCTCGCCGTACGCGAGCGTCGGGTCGTCGCGTCGCAGGTCGAGGTCCAGGCCGCTGGCGCGGGCGACGACCCCGCTCGTGCCCCAGGCGAGGGCGTCGTCGCGGGTCAGGCGTGCGACGCCCGCGAACGGATCGGCGTACGCGGACACCGCGTCGGACAGGGGGTCGGCGAGCCTCACGCACTCGGCGGCGAGTGCCCCGTAGGCGTCGCGTACGTCGTCCGGCATCGGGTGCGCGACCCCGCCGATCCGGGCGTACCCCGGGTGCACGCGCGCGCCGGTCAGCGCCTCGAGCACGTCGGCGAACCGCTCGCGAAGCGCCTCGGCCGGCGGTCGGGAGGGTCCGGCGACGGGAGCGAGGAAGGACAGGGCGGCGCTGACACGCTGGGCCTCGACGAGGAGCGTCCGGGTCCAGGTCGCCCGCTCGGGTGGAACCAGCCCGAGCGCCTCCTCCGCCGCCAGGGCGATCGTGAGCTCCGAGCAGAACGGCGAGAGCCAGTCGTGCCGGTTGGCCAGCAGCATCGCTTGCCGGTAGTCGCGTGCCTCGAAGAGCTTCTCCGCGCTGCGGTGCATCAGGCCGACCTGGGCGTCCGCGGCCGTCACGACCTCGCCCGCGACGTCGACGACCAGCGTGAACCCGGGGTGGGCCACGGGGTGCTGGGGCGCCAGGGCGAGCTCCGCATCGCAGGGCAGCTGCGCAGCCAGCCCGACGCCGAGGACCTCGGTGCGTGTCGCGGCCGCGGTCCCGGTCATGCCCGCATGCTGCCAGGGCCGAGGGCGCGCGAAGGCGGCGGTCTACGCTCCCATGCGTGACCACCCCTGGGCCGCCGCGCCTGGCCGTCGGTGTCGTCGGCGCAGGCCGCGTCGGCGCGGTGCTCGGTGCGGCCCTGCGGCGCGCGGGTCATCACATCCACGGCGTCACCGCGGTGTCCGACCTGTCGCGGCTGCGCGCGGAGGCGTTGCTGCCCGGGGTGCCGGTCCGGACGCCGACCGAGGTCGCCGACGGCGTCGACCTGGTTCTGCTGGCGGTCCCCGACGACGTGCTTCCTGGGCTGGTCGCCGGCCTGGTGGAGGTCGGGGCGGTGCACGCCGGACAGTTCGTCGCGCATCCCTCCGGGCGGTTCGGGATCGACGTGCTCGCTCCCGCGGCGGCCGTCGGGGCACTTCCGCTCGCGATCCACCCGGTGATGACCTTCACCGGGACCTCGGTCGACCTCGCCCGGCTGGAGGACTGCCCGTTCGGCGTGACCGCTCCGGACGCGATCCGGCCGGTGGCCGAAGCCCTGGTCGTGGAGATGGGCGGGGAGCCGGTCTGGGTGCCCGAGGACGCGCGACCGCTGTACCACGCGGCGCTCGCCTTCAGCGCGAACTACCTGATGACGCTCGTGACCACGTCGTTGGAGCTGCTCGCCGACGCCGGCGTCCACGACCCGCGTCGGCTGGTCGGACCGCTGCTGGGCGCGTCGCTGGACAACGCGCTGCGCAGTGGCGACGCCGCGCTGACCGGACCGGTGGCGCGGGGGGACGCGCAGACGGTCGCCCTGCACCTGGAGCGCATCTCGGCGGCCTCCCCGCTGGCGGCCGATGCCTACCGGGCGCTCGCCCGACTGACGACCGACCGGGCGGTCGCTGCGGGACTGATCGATGTCGGCGCAGCGGCGGGTCTGCTCCACGTGCTCGGCGGCGAGGGAGAACGCACGTGACCGATCCCGTCGTCGTCTCGACGGTCGCGGAGCTCGACCAGGTGCTCGCCGGCTCGACGCGCCCGCGGGCCGTCGTGCCGACCATGGGCGCGCTGCACCCCGGTCATGCGGCGCTCGTTCGCGCCGCGCGAGAGTCGGTCGGCCCCGACGGCACGGTGGTCGCCACGGTGTTCGTCAACCCGACGCAGTTCGGCGCGGGCGAGGACCTCGACCGGTACCCGAGGACGCTCCCGGACGACGTGGTCCTGGCCGGCGCCGCCGGGTGCGACGTCGTGTTCGCCCCGGCCGCCACGGAGGTGTACGGGCCCGCGGGCCGGTTCCGTCACGACAGCGTGACGATCGACCCCGGGCCGCTCGGCGACGTGCTGGAGGGAGCGGTCCGTCCCGGTCATTTCCGCGGTGTCCTGACCGTCGTCGCGAAGCTCCTGGCGCTGACGGGCCCCGATGTGGCGATGTTCGGCGAGAAGGACTACCAGCAGCTCGTCCTCATCACCCGGATGGCGGCGGACCTGAGCCTGCCGACGCGGATCGTGCCGGTGGCGACCGTCCGCGAGGCGGACGGCCTGGCCCTGAGCAGCCGCAACCGCTACCTCTCTGCCGCCGAGCGGGAGGATGCCCTGGTGCTGTCCCGGGCCCTGCGTGCGGTCGAGGCTGCCGTCGGCGAGGGAGCAGAGCGAGCGCTCGCGGCCGGACGCGAGGTGCTCGCCGAGCGCCCGTCGGTCGCGGTCGACTACCTCGGCCGGACCGACCCCGCGCTCGGGCCGGCGCCCGAGCACGGGCCGGCGCGCGTGCTCGTCGCGGCCCGCGTCGGGACGACCCGGCTGATCGACAACAAGGCGGTGCTCGTGCCGTGACCTTCTCCCTGTCTCCCACCCCGGCTCGCCGGCTGGTCGCGCCCGAGCCCGGCTGGACCGTGAGTGCCGACGTGCTCGTGGTCGGATCCGGTATCGCCGGGCTCAGTGCCGCGCTCCGGGCGCGCGTCACCGGGCGGACCGTCCTGCTGGTCACCAAGGCCCAGGTGAACGAAGGGTCAACCCGGTGGGCCCAGGGCGGGATCGCCGCGGCGCTGTCCGACGAGGACTCCCCGGAGGAGCACCTGCACGACACGCTGGTCGCCGGCGTCGGACTGTGCGACGAGGACGCTGTCCGGGTGCTCGTCACCGAGGGCCCGGCCGCGGTTCGCGGTCTCATCGACATCGGCGCGCACTTCGACCGGGACGCCAGCGGCGAGATCGCGTTGACCCGCGAGGGCGGCCACCTGCGCGACCGCATCGCGCACGCCGGCGGTGACGCCACCGGAGCGGAGATCTCGCGAGCGCTCGTGGCGGCCGTCCGTGAGGACCCCGGGATCGACGTCATCGAGGACGCGTTGGCGCTGGACCTCCTGCGCGACGACCTCGGTCGTGCCCAGGGGGTCACGCTGCACGTGATGGGGGCGGGTCGACGCGACGGCGTCGGCGCCGCGCTCGCGCCGGCGGTCGTCCTGGCCACCGGCGGCTTCGGCCAGGTCTTCGGTCAGACGACCAACCCCTACGTGTCCACGGGCGACGGCGTCGCCCTGGCGCTGCGCGCGGGTGCGGCGATCGCCGACCTGGAGTTCGTGCAGTTCCACCCCACCGTCATGTGGCTCGGGCCGCTCGCCCAGGGCCAGCAGCCGCTGGTGTCGGAGGCGGTCCGCGGCGAGGGTGCCGTCCTGCTGGACTCCTCCGGACGGCGCGTCATGGAGGGGGTCCATCCGCTCGCGGACCTCGCCCCGCGCGACGTCGTCGCCAAGGCCATCATGCGTCGCATGCGCGAGGACGGGACCGCGCATGTGTGGCTCGACGGCCGGATGCTGGGCGCGGACACGTGGCTGCAGCGGTTCCCGACGATCCTGGAGAACTGCCGGCAACGGGGGATCGACCCGGTCACCGACCTCATCCCGGTGGCGCCCGCCCAGCACTACGTGTCCGGCGGGGTTCGGACCGACCTGTGGGGCCGGTCCTCCGTCCCGGGCCTCTACGCCTGCGGCGAGGTCGCCTGCACCGGAGTGCACGGGGCCAACCGCCTCGCGTCGAACTCCCTGCTTGAGGGGCTGGTGTTCGCCCGCCGGATCGTCGCCGCGATCGAGGACGACCGACCCGAGCGGGCTCCCGCACGGATGCCGTCCGGGCCGACGGGGCTGCTCCCGCACGCCGTCCGTCGGTCGCTCCAGCAGGTCATGGACGCCGACGCCGGGGTGCTGCGCAGCGCGCAGTCCCTCGCCGACGCGACGGAGGGCCTGGCGGAGCTCGGCACCGCCCGGGGGGCCCGCCCGTCGACCGAGGACTGGGAGACCACCAACCTCCACGCGATCGCCAGCGTGCTCGTCCATCATGCGCGGCTGCGCGAGGAGACGCGCGGATCGCATTGGCGCGAGGACTTCCCCGAGCGCGACGACGAGCACTGGCGGGTGCGGCTGGTGACGCACCTGACGGCGGAGGGCGACCTCGTGACGACGCGCGAACCGGTGACAGGAGAGGCATGACCACCATCGACTCGACGATCTCGGCGCAGCTCGTCTCCGCCGGGCTGGACCCAGTGCGCGTGCAGTCGCTCGTCCGCGATGCCGTCGACGAGGACCTCGACGGCGGTGTCGACGTGACGACCGTCGCGACCGTGCCGCCGGGCCAGCGGGCGGTGCTCGACCTCGTCGCGCGCCGCCCCGGCGTCGCGGCCGGCGTCCCGGTCTCCGCGGCCGTCTTCTCCTACGTCGGCGGCGATGCCGTGACGATCACCCAGGTCGCCACGGACGGCGACCGCCTCGCCGCGGGCGACGTCGTGCTGTCGGTCGCCGGGCCGACGCACGTGCTCCTGCAGGCGGAGCGGCCGGCGTTGAACCTCCTCGGCCACCTGAGCGGGATCGCGACGCTGACCCGCACCTGGGTCGATGCCGTCGACGGCACCCCCGCCCGGATCCGCGACACGCGGAAGACGACCCCCGGCATGCGCGCGCTGGAGAAGTACGCGGTGCGCTGCGGCGGTGGCGTCAACCATCGGATGTCGCTCTCGGACGCGGCTCTCGTCAAGGACAACCACGTGATCGCCGCCGGGGGTGTCGCGGCGGCGTTCGACGCCGTGCGTGCTCGGTTCCCCGGGGTGCCGGTGGAGGTCGAGGTCGACTCCCTGGACCAGCTCGACGAGGTCCTGGACGCGGGGGCGGACCTCGTCCTGCTGGACAACTTCGACGTCGACGAGATGCGCGAGGCGGTGCGGCGTGCGGACGGCCGCGCGCGGCTGGAGGCATCGGGCGGACTGTCGCTGGACGTGGCGCCCGCCGTCGCGGCGACCGGAGTCGACTACCTTGCGGTCGGAGCCCTCACCCACTCGGCGCCGGTCCTCGACATCGGTGCCGACCTGCGCCAGGAGTCCTAGTGCTGCTCGCCATCGACGTCGGCAACACCAACACCGTGCTGGGCATGTTCGACGGCGAGGTCCTGTCGTCGTCGTGGCGGATCAAGACGGATGCGCACACGACCGCGGACGAGATGGCGCTGACGTTCCGTGGGCTGCTCGCCGGAGAGAGCCCGATCACCGGGATCGCCTTGTGCAGCACCGTCCCGGCCGTACTGCGGGAGATGCGGCTGATGCTCGACCGCTACTTCGCCGACGTGCCGACGGTGATCGTCGAGCCGGGAACGCGGACCGGGGTGCCGGTGCTCACGGACAACCCGAAGGAGGTCGGCGCCGACCGCATCGTCAACACGATCGCCGCCCACCACCAGTTCGGCGGGCCGTGCATCGTCGTCGACTTCGGCACGTCGACCAACCTCGACGTCGTCTCCGCCAAGGGGGAGTTCCTCGGCGGCGCTCTCGCGCCGGGCATCGAGATCTCCCTCGACGCGCTCGCCGCCCGTGCCGCGCAGCTGCGGAAGGTCGAGCTGGTCCGGCCACGCTCGGCCATCGGGAAGAACACCGTCGAGGCGCTGCAGTCCGGGGCGCTGTACGGGTTCGCCGGGCAGGTCGACGGCCTCGTCGATCGGATCGTCGAGGAGCTCGGCCCGGTCACGGCCGTGGTCGCGACCGGGGGCCTGGCTCCGATCGTGGTCCCGGAGTCGCGGCGGATCACCCACCACGACCCCGAGCTCACGCTCACCGGCCTGCGCCTGGTGTTCGCCAAGAACGCCGACGCGACGTGACACTCGTGACCGACGAGCGCCCCGGCCGCGACCTCACGCTGCCCGTCCGTACCGACCGGCTCGTCCTGCGGCAGCTGCGCCCGGACGACCTGGACAGGCACGCCGAGATCTACGGCGACCCGGCGGTCATGCGATACCTGCTGGTCGACGTGATCGACCGCGAGCACATCGGGGAGCACCTGGCGGGCCGGCTCACCTCCACGCTTCCCGAGGACGACGGCTTCGTGTGCGTCGGGATCGAGGACGACGGCCGCCTCGTCGGCGAGGGGTTCGTGTTCCACCGGGGGCTCGGCCAGTACGAGGTCGGCTACCTCCTGCACCCCGACGAGGCCGGCCGCGGCTACGCGACGGAGGCGGCACGGGCCCTCGTCGCGGCAGCGTTCGCCGAGCTCGGGGCGCATCGGGTGTTCGGGCGGCTCGACGCGCGCAACGACGCGTCGGCGAACGTCCTGCGCCGGCTGGGGATGCGCCAGGAGGCGCACCTTCGGGAGAACGCCTGGGTCAAGGGCGAGTGGACCGACGAGCTGGTCTTCGCGATCACCGAGTCGGAGTGGACGTCCCCCGCACCCGCGTCCCCCGCACCCGCCGGTGTTGAGGTTGGTGGCGGTTCCTGACGGCGTGAACCGCCACCAACCTCAACACCCGGGGGAGGGGGTCAGGCGAACGCGGCGTTGATGCCGCGGACGAGCGCGGGCACCGCGGCGAGCCCGTGGGTGCGTCCGCTCGTGCGCGGCAAGATCAGCGTGCGCATGCCGAGGACGGTGCCGCCGCCGTCGTCGTGGGCGTTGTCGCCGACCATCAGGACGGACGCGGCCGGCAGGTCCAGCGCGCCGAGGGCGGCCTCGAAGATGCGCGGGTCCGGCTTGACGACGCCGACCTCGTACGACAGCACCGCGTGGTCGTACCAGTCCGTGATGCCCTCACGATCCAGCACGGAGCGGATGTCGACGCCGGCGTTGGACAGCAGGCAAGTCCGGACCCCCAGCTCGCGCAGGGCCGCCAGCATCGGGACGGCGTCGTCGTACGCGTGCCAGGTGTCCAGCATGACGTCGTAGAGGGCATCGGAGAGCGGGCGATCGATGCCCGGGCCCGCCTCGATGAGGCCGTGGAACACGCGCGCATGGTCCGCGAACGACAGGTCACGCGAGCTGGTCGGGTCGCTGACGCGCGCGCCCTCCCAGATCCGGTCGAGGAACGCCTCGACCTCCGCACGTCGCCCGGCGTCCATCGGGTGCGGAGCGCGCGCGAGCGCGCGGTCCAGCCACTCCGTCGCGTCGCCCTGGTCGACGAGGGTGGAGTGGATGTCGAGGACGACGCCGTCGACCCGACCGGGGACGGGCCACGTGTGTGCGGTCATCCCGGCAGCCTAGGAGCCCCCGGAGGTCAGACGGTGACGTCGACCGTCACCGTCGAGCCGACCGGCGCGTACGGCACGTGGTTGCCGTCGACGGGCTGACCGTCGACGACGAGCCGACCGCGGGCGCCGGGGGCGCCGGAGTTCGTGACGCGGATGACGTACGTGGCGCCGCGCGCGACCCGCGTGACTGTGAACGACGGCACGTCCGGCCCCAGCTGCGGATCGACGACGAGGCCGTCGTAGTCCGGTCGCACGCCGAGCAGGTACTGGGACACCGCCACGAACGTCCAGGCCGCACAGCCCGTCAGCCACGAGTTCTTCGCCTCGCCTGCGCGCGGCGCCTGCTTGCCGGCGATCATCTGCGCGTAGACGTAGGGCTCGAGCCGGTGGATGTCGGAGATCGGCTCACGGTAGGCCGGGGTGATCCGCTTGTAGTGGTCGAACGCCTGCGCCCCGCGGCCGACGATCGTCTCGGCGATGATCACCCACGGGTTGTTGTGGCAGAAGATCCCGCCGTTCTCCTTGTAGCCCGGCGGGTACGTGGACACCTCGCCGAGGTTCACGCGGTACGTCGTGTAGGCCGGGTACTGCAGGACGAGCCCGTGCGGGGTGCCCAGCATGCGGTCGGCGGCGTCGAGCGCCCGTTGCGCCCGCGTCGTCCCGGTGCCGTCCGTCTCGGTGCCCAGGCCGGCCATGACCGCCAGCCCCTGCGGCTCGATCCAGATCTTCCCCTCCGGGTCGGCGTCCGTCCCGATGGGCGTCCCGTAGTAGTCGTACGCGCGCAGGAACCAGTCGCCGTCCCAGCCGTGGTCGCGCATCGCGACGCGCATCTCCTCGACCAGTGCCTCGGCCTGATCGGCGACCCCCGGCAGCCCCCGGCGCCGGGCGAGCTCGGCGTACTCGACGCCGTAGAGCACGAACTGGGCGCCGATGAACACCGACTCCGCGACCCCGCCGGCCTGGTTCTCGGTGGTCTGGAAGGACTCCCCGGGCGTCGTGGAGAAGCAGTTGAGGTTCAGGCAGTCGTTCCAGTCCGCCCTCCCGATCAGCGGCAGCCCGTGCGGACCGCGGTGCCGGACGGTGAACTCGAACGACCGGGTCAGGTGGTCGAAGAGCGAGTCGGCGAGCGCGGGGTCGTTGTCGTACGGCACCTGCTCGTCGAGGATCGAGAGGTCGCCGGTCTCCTTGATGTACGCCGCGACGCCGGCGATCAGCCACAGCGGGTCGTCGTTGAAGCCGGACCCGATGTCGTTGTTGCCGCGCTTCGTCAGCGGCTGGTACTGGTGGTAGGCCGACCCGTCCGGGAGCTGGGTCGCGGCGATGTCGAGGATGCGCTCGCGCGCGCGCTCGGGGATGAGGTGCACGAAGCCGAGGAGATCCTGGTTCGAGTCACGGAAGCCCATGCCGCGCCCGATGCCCGTCTCGAAGTACGACGCCGAGCGTGACATGTTGAACGTGACCATGCACTGGTACTGGTTCCAGATGTTGACCATCCGGTCCAGCCGGTCGTCGGTGCTCGTGACCCGGTAGGTCGACAGCAGGCTCGTCCAGTGCGCCTGCAGCGCCGCGAGGGCGTCGTCCGCCTGCGCC
>JAFIHP010000350.1 GCA_017849335.1 Actinomycetales bacterium
GGGCCTGGTCAACACCGACCCGGCGATCCGCCTGAACGCCTCTCTGCTCCCCGTGCTGCCTCGCGCCGGCCGGATCGGGCTCTTCTGCCAGTCCGGGGCGATCGGGCGCACGCTGATGGACCGGCTCGCCGTCCGCGGCCTGGGGGTGTCGACGTTCATGTCCGCCGGCAACCGTGCGGACGTCTCCGGCAACGACCTGCTCCAGTTCTGGGCGGACGACCCCGGGACGGACGTCGTCCTGCTGTACCTGGAGTCGATCGGCAACGCGCGCAAGTTCGCGCGCCTCGTGCACGCCGTCGCCCGGGTGAAGCCCGTCGCCATGGTGCGGGCCGGGGGCGCCGAGCACCGGCACCCCCTCGGCCACGCCGTCGGCCGGACGCAGCTGCCGGCGCGGGCGGCCGAGCAGGTCCTCGCCGACTGCGGCCTGGTCGTCGTCGACCGCGTGGCCGATCTCCTCGACGTCGCCGCGATCGCGGCGCAGCAGCCTCTTCCGGGCACCGGTCCTCCGGTCGTCGTGGCGAACAGCGACGCCCTCGCGACGATGGCCCGCAACGCGCTCGCGGCCGCTGGTCTGGACGCGACGCGTCCTCCGGTCCTGCTGCCGCGATCCGCCACCGCCGACGAGCTCACCGCCGCGGTCGACGCTGCCGCACGCGACGCCGGCCTCGTCCTCGTGGTCCACGTCCCGGGAGCGGACACCACCGCCTCGGCGACGGAGGGCCCGTGGCGGCTGGACCAGGACGTCCCGGTGGTCGCCGTGCTCCCGGGAAGCCCCGGTCCGCGGCCCGGCCCGCCCGGCGTTCCGGTCTTCCAGGACATCGAGGATGCCGTGCTGTCGCTGGCACACCTCTCGCGCCTGGCCCAGTGGCGGCGCGGCCAGGCCGATCGCGTCGCGCTGCCACCGACCGCCCTCGCCCCGGTGCACCTGGCGGCCGGTCGTCAGAGCGGCGCGGCACTGGCCGACCAGCTCGCCGATGCCGGCCTGACCCCGCGGCTGCGCGTGACCGCGGCTGCGGGCGGCCTGGCGTGGCGCGTGCGGCTGACGACCGACCCGCTATACGGACCGGTCGTGTGCGTCGGCGTCGACGACCCGGTCGCCGAGGTGCTGGGGGACCGGTCGTGGCGGCTCGCGCCGGTGAGCGCGGCAGGCGCGCTGGAGATGATCGCGGGCCTCGGTGCACGGAGCACCGTCCTGCCCGACCCCGTCGACGCGGAGGACGTCGCCACGGCCGCGGACCTCGTCGCCGCCGTGAGTCGCTGGTACCTCGATGTGCCGGGTCTGGCGGGCCTGGACCTGCGCGACGTCCGCGTCGACCGCGGCGAGGCGACCGTGTCCGACGTCGTCGCCGAGGTCCTCGACCATGCGGCTGTCGCGGAGCCCGACGTGCGCCGGCTGCGCGAGGTGCCCGTGGCCGGACGCTGAACGCTGCCGGATGGAACAATGCCCGTCATGACGGACACCGCCCTGGCCAAGCAGCTGCGCACGGACATCCAGCGATCGGGCTACTACCCGGACCTGGTCGCCGAGGCGCTCGACACCGCCCTCGCCGGGGAGACCCTGACCGCCTACGTCGTCCAGCAGGAGACCACGCTCGACCGGGACGAGCTGCGTCGCCATGTCACGGTCCTTGCGCTCACGCCGACCCGACTGATCGTCGGCCACACCGACGAGCACCCCGCCGACGAGGAGAACCCCGTCCCCTCGGCGTCGGCCTCCACCGAAGCGGTGCGCCTGGAGCGGGTCGACTCCGTCGTGGTCACCCGGGTCGTCAACGACCCGGCCCGCCACTCCGCGGGCAAGGACGCCTCCGAGGTGGTGCTGACCATCGGCTGGGGCGCGGTGAGCCGGATCGACCTTGAGCCGGCCACGTGCGGTGATCCGCAGTGCGAGGCCGACCACGGCTACACCGGAACGGCGAGCAACGACGACCTGTCGGTGCGGGTGTCCGCGGTCGCCGACGGAGCCGAGCTCGTGCGCCAGGTCCTCGCCTTCGCCGAGGCGCTCTCGCAGGCGACCGTCGGTCGCGGACGCTGAGCGGGTCACTCGCGGACGTCGTCCCCTCGGCGGCCGCCGCGATCGGTGTCGCCGGGTTCGACGACGTCCTGGGCCTGGGTCCGGCACGGCATGCCGTGGTGCTGCTCGTCGACGGGCTCGGAGCCCGTCTCCTGGCACGGACGCTCGACGCGGCCCCGACCCTGGCCTCGCTGAGCGGTGGCCCGATCGCGGCGGCCTTCCCGACGACGACTCCGACCGGACTGGCGACGCTGGGCACCGGGTCCCTGCCGGGTCACCACGGGCTGGTCGGCGCGGCCTTCTGGCTGCCGGAGATCGACCGGATCCTGGAGCCCCTCCACTGGGGCAGCGATCCCGTTCCCGTCGCGGTCCAGCCCGAACCGACGGTGTTCGAGCTCGCTGCCCGCGCCGGGGTGTCGGTCGCGACGATCACGGCGGAGGAGTATCGAGAGAGCGGCCTGACGCGCGCGGTCCTGCGCGGCGGCGAGTACCACGGCGTCGCGCCTGCCGACTTCGCCGGTCGGGTCGAGGCGCTTCGCGCCGTGCAGGCCGGCTCGCCGCGGACGCTGACCTACGTCTACTGGGGCGAGGTCGACCGTGTCGGCCACGAGTTCGGGGTCCAGAGCCCTCAGTGGAGGGCCGCGCTGGCCCGGGCCGACGCCATCGTCGCCTCTCTGCTGGACGCCCTGGCTCCCGGATCGGTGCTCGTGGTCACCGCCGACCATGGCATGGTCGACTGCGCGGCGGACGACGCCGTCCCGGTCGATGTGGACGCACGGCTGACGGCCGGCGTCGCCGCCGTGGTCGGGGATCCGCGGGCGCGGCACGTCTACGTGCGTCCGGGAGCCGTCGACGACGTGCGTGCCGCGTGGGGCACCCTCCTCGGCGACCGGGTCCGGCTCCTGCGCCGCGAGGAGGTCGTGGAGTCGGGCCTGATGGGCGTGGTCGACCCGTTCGTCGCCGAGCGCATCGGGGACCTGATGGCGGTCTCGCGCGGTACGACCAAGCTGACGACGCGCGCGGACGCCCGGGTGAGCGCCCTGATCGGGCAGCACGGCGGCCTCACGGTAGACGAGGTCGGTGTTCCGGCCCTGCGCTACCGCGTCGAGAAATCCGATGAGGCCGCCGCGGTCGGTTCGACCGCGCGGCTCTGGCACGATGCGCGACGTGTCGGAGCTGATCTTCTACGCGGGGACGATGGACTGCGGCAAGTCCACGCTCGCCCTCCAGACCGACCACAACCACGCCTCGCGCGGACGCGCCGGGGTGGTCTTCACCCGGCTGGACCGGGCCGGCGACTCCGTGCTGTCGAGCAGGCTCGGACTCCAGGTGCCGGCCGTGGAGGTCGACGAGGCGCTCGACCTGCGTGAGCACGTCGTCGGGCGGCTCTCGGCCGGGGAGCGGATCGACTACCTGATCTGCGACGAGGCGCAGTTCTACACCGAGGAGCAGGTGGAGCAGCTCGCCGCGATCGTCGACGAGCTGAACGTCGACGTCTACGCGTTCGGGATCATGACCGACTTCCGCACCCGGCTGTTCCCCGGATCGGCGCGCCTGGTCGAGCTCGCGGACCGCGTCCAGGTCCTCCAGGTGGAGGCGCTGTGCTGGTGCGGCGCGCGGGCGATCCACAACGCCCGGACAGTCGACGGACAGATGGTCGTCGAGGGCAGCCAGGTGGTCGTCGGCGACACGACCTCGTCGTCGACGGACGAGGAGCACGAGCCAGGCGAGGTCTCATACGAGGTGCTGTGCCGCACGCACTACCGAGCGCGCATGACCGCGTCACGCGCCGGCCAGGCGCACATCTCGGCGCAGCCACTGCCGTTCGCCTGAGGCCCTCAGGCGGGGTCGTCGTCGGACTTGCCGGAGCCGAACAAGATCTCGTCCCACGTGGGCACGCTGGCGCGGCCCTTGCGGCTGCGGGACTTGCGGGCGGCCGGAGTGGGCGCCGGTTCGGGTGCCGGATCCGCGGCAGGCGTGGCGTCGGGTGCCTTCCGGGCGGTCCGACGGGCCCGGGAGGGCTTCGCCGGCTCGACCGGGACGGCGATGGTCGGGTGCGAGGCAGACACGGGGGCCGGCTCGTCCGCCTCGTCTGCCTCGTCCGCCGCGTCGGAGACATCGGGCACCGCGTCCGGCACGGCGACCAGCCGTGGCCGCGCCGGCTCGGGCTCCTCGTCGCGGTCGGTACGCACGACGGGGATCGGCGAGATGAGGTTCAGGGCGTCGGCGATGTCGGCGTCGTCCAGCTGGTCGCCGCGGGTCGCGGCCGGTCGGGCGCCCATGAGTGCCCGCGCCTCGTCGTCGAGCGGGTGCAGGTTGCGCCCGGCGTGGTCGTAGGTCCAGGACGCGACCTGGTCGGCGAACGCGGCGGTCACGACCCAGCGGCCGTCGTCGCGCCGGAACGCGTCCCACTCGACGTCGGCACCGCCCGTCGCGGTGCGCGCGGTGTCCGCGAGGGTCGCCCCGCCCCCGGAGCGACGGATCTCGACCGACTGCGCCTGCTCGGCGATGTAGGCCCGCTCGGCGAGGAGCGGCTCGGCATATCGCGTGACCTTGTCGAGTGCCCAGCCGGTGTCGCCGGCGATCGACTCCGCCGTCTCGCCGGCGCGCACTCGCGCCTGCACCTCACGCGGGCTGAACGTCTGCAGGGGGAGCTCCCGGTCCGGTCGGCAGGCTCGCGGGTGGGTCGCGAGCCTCGGTCAGTGCCGAACCTAGCGCGTCCGGTGCCCGAACGGCTCGTACCGGGCCGTGCGATCGGTCTCCTAGGCCGGACCGGGGGTGCCGGGCGTCGGTCCGGCGACGGGGTCCGGACCGATCGAAGCCGCCGGCGGGAGGTCCTCGGGCGGGCGGACGGACCGGGACAGGGACCGCTGGCCTGCCGCGACGACGGCGGTCGCTCCGAGGGCGGATCCCACCGCGAGGGCGAAGCCGAGAGTCGGACCGTGGGCGTCGACGACGATGCCCGCGACGGCGGTGCCGGCGGCGAAACCGACCGTCAGGCCCGACGTCGCCCACGTCAGGCTCTCGGTCAGCAGGCGTACCGGGACCAGCCGCTCGGTGAGCGAGAACGCGGAGATCAGTGCCGGAGCGACGAGGACGCCCGCGACGAACGTCGCGACCATCAGGAGCGGGATCTGGCGGACCAGCACCGACGGCACGAGGGCGACGGACAGCAGTCCGCACAGGACCAGCGCCTGCCGAGGCAGCGTGCCGGCCCAGTGCCGGCCGCCGAAGACGATGCCGCCCAGCATCGACCCGAAGGCCCACAGGCCGAGCACGACGCCGGACATGCCCGGTTGCCCGGCGTGCGCGGTGAACGCGACGACCGAGACCTCGTACATGCCGAACACCCCGCCGATGCCCAGCGCCGCGACGACCACGAGGAACAGGGCAGGGTGCCCGAGGACGCCGCGTTCGCCGTGCTCGGCGGGTGCGGCGGGCGGGGGCGCGGTGCGGCGCTGCATGGCCAGTGCCAGCCCGCCGACGAGCACGAGGGCGGATGCCACGACGAGCGGAGCCGGCAGTCCCACGCCGAACGCCAGCACCGAGGTAAGGAGCGGTCCGACGGTGAAGACGAGCTCGTCGAGGACGCTCTCCAGGGCGAAGGCGCTGCGCAGCGTCGGAGCGTCGGGGGCGATCGCTGCCCACCGGGCGCGGACCATCGAGCCGATCGCCGGCTGCGTGAGGCCGCCGAGCGCAGCGACGGCGAAGGACGCCGCCGCCGGGGAGTCGTTGACGATCAGGAGGACGAGGAGTGCGATCAGCGCCGCGTTCGCCAGGCACAGGACCGTGAGCAGCCCGGTCTGGCCGCGACGGTCGGCCAGGCGGCTGGTGAGCGGCGCGCCGACGGCAACGGCGAGCTGGTACGCGGCGGACAGCGCGCCCGCGAGGGCGTACGAGCCGGTCTGCCCGCTGACCAGGAGGACGATGCCGAGGGTCTCGATCGAGTTCGGCAGCCGCGCCACGAGTCCGGCGGATGAGAACCGGACGGCTCCCGGGAGCGCGAGCGCAGAGCGGTAGCCGTCGAACACCCGTCGAACCTAGGCCATGGGCCTGACGGCGATCGGAGGAGGCCGGGCAGGATGGAGCCGTGCCGACGACCTCGACTGACCGGACCGTGCTCGCCGACCTCCTCGCGCTGGACCCGCTGGTCCTGCCCGCGTGGCGCGCGGCGACGGCGGCCGGCGCGTTCCTGCGCGACGAGCGTCCACGGGACCTCGTCGTCGACACCAAGAGCAACGCCACCGACGCCGTGACGGTCATGGACCGCACAGCCGAAGCGATGATCGTGGAGTCCCTGCTCGGCTCACGGACGGAGGACGGCTTCCTCGGCGAGGAGGGCGGCGAGCGTGCCGGGACGTCCAGCGTCCGGTGGGTCGTCGACCCCCTCGACGGCACGACGAACTACCTCTACGGGCTGCCCATGTGGGGGGTGTCGATCGGAGCCGAGGTCGACGGAGCCGGCCGGGTCGGCGTCGTCGTCGCGCCCGACCTGCACGAGGCGTACATCGGCGTCCGGGGGGCGGGTGCGTGGCTGGTGCGAGACGGCCGCGCGGAGCGGATGCGGTGCGGCCACGTAGCGGACCTGGCGGTGTCGCTGGTCGTGACCGGCTTCAACTACGACCCCGTCCTGCGTCGCCACCAGGCCGAGGTGGCCGCGGGGCTCATCGCGGACGTGCGCGACCTGCGGAGACTGGGTGCCGCCTGCGTGGACCTGTGCTGGCTCGCCCGCGGGCGGGCCGACGCGTTCTACGAGCGCGGTCTCAACCCGTGGGACATCTCCGCCGGGCTGGTGATCGCGAGCGAGGCGGGTGCGATCGTCTCGGGCCTCGGCGACGGCGACCGCGCCGGCAAGGACTTCATGCTGGCGGCGGCGCCGGGAATCGCGGGGGCACTGCGCACCCGACTGGCGACGCTCGAGGCCGCGCTCTAGCCGAGCCGGCGACGGGCGCGCCACGCCCGTCGTGGGGACCAGCGCGCCGGCCGTGCGGTCGGTATCGGCGTGTCCGCGAAATCCCGTCCGGGCAGGAGCCGCAGGCCGAGAACCTCGGCAACGGTGCGCCCGAGCTGGCCCTGGTCGCGAAGCCACGCAGCCGAGGGGTGCCAGTCGGTCGGCAGCGCCGATGACTCGACGCCGGGCAGGTCAGCGATGCGCGCCGCCTGGGCGGCGTCGTGCGCGTTGCCGGCTCCGTACCGCAGGACGACCCGTCCGGGGCGACGCAGAGCCAGCAGCCGTCGCAGGTCCGCGGTCGGCGCGTCGGTGTCGACGTCCGGAAGGTGCGGGATGTCGACCCGCCAGCGCGCCACCGCCGCGTCGTCGATGAGCGTCCGCGGGGAGAACGCGAGCGCCGTCGGCACGCCGAGCAGGGCACCGAAGATGATGGCGCCGGTACCGCCGGAGCTGGTGCCGACGGTGCCCGAGAGCGACGAGCCGGCGGGCACGAGGGCGGCGAGAGCCTCGGCGGCCTCGGCAGGGGAGTCGCCCAGGCCGGGTACGCCGTGCTGGTACCAGCAC
>JAFIHP010000351.1 GCA_017849335.1 Actinomycetales bacterium
CAGTACAAGAGGACCCCCGCACCGGATCCGCAGAAGTCCCTCAGCAGCCGGTAGATCTCGGCCTTGCTCCCGAGGTCCACGCCGCGCGTCGGCTCCTCCAGGGCCAGCAGGGCCGGGTGGATGGCCAAGGCGGCCGCGATGGCGACCTTCTGCTGGTTCCCACCGCTCAGCGACCGGATCGGCGTGTCGAGGTCCTGCGTCTTCACGTAGAACGCCTCGCGGGAGTGCTGCGCCAGCTCCCGCGCCCGGCGTCGACGCACGACCCCGCTGCGCCCGGTCAGGCTGCCCACCTGGCGCAGGTAGAGGTTCTCCGCGACCGAGAGGTTCGTGAACAGGCTCTCGCTGCGGTCACCGGTCACGTAGGCGACGGCGTCGTGCGTCAGCGGACCGTCCGGTCCCTCGAGGACGAAGGTCCCTCGCGCGTCCTCGAACCCGGCCACGGACCGGACGAGCTCGCGACCCCCGGACCCCTCGACGCCGACGATCGCCACGATCTCGCCGGACCGCAGCGACAGCTCGACGTCCGCGAAGCGCTCGCGCCGGTGCGTCCAGCCGGACAGCTCGAGAAGTCGACGGTCCGGTGCCACCCGTCCCGCACGGTCGGTCTCGGCGGACCCGGCGCGGCCGACGACCAGCTCCCGGGCGATCCTCTCCTCGTCGATGTGCGGGCGGACGAGCTCGGTCCGGACCGTCCCGTCGACCACCACCACGACGCGGTCGCAGTGGGCGGCGAGCTCGGCGAGCCGGTGGCTGACGAGCAGGATGACCTTCCCCTGCGCCGCCAGCGCGTGCATCCGTTCGAACAGCTCGGCCGACTCCCCTTCGGTCAGGGCCGAGTTGGGCTCGTCGAACAAGAAGACGTCGGCGCGCTTGGCCAGGGCACGGGCGATCTCCGTCCGCTGCTGCAGCGCCAGCGGGAGGGATCCCACGGGGACGTCCGCGTACGGGAGGAGGCCCACCTCGGCGAGGACCTCGAGGTCGGCATCCCGCCCGCGCGGGCGCACGAGCCGCCGAGGTTCCTGGCCCACCAGCAGGTTCTCCGCGACCGTCAGGTTCGGGAACAGCTGCGGCTCCGGGTGGAGGACGGCGACCCGGTCCGCATCCGAGGTCGGCCGCCACTCGGCCCCGTCGAGCGTGATCACCCCGCCGTCGGGGACGATCTCGCTGGCGAGCACCTTCACCAGCGTGCTCTTCCCCGCGCCGTTCGGTCCCGCGACCCCGAGGATCTCCCCGGGGCGGGCCGCGAGGTCCAGCCCAGCGAGCGCCCAGGTGTCGCCGTAGCGCTTGACGAGGCCCGAGATCTCGATGCCCGCCGGAGCGGCGGCCGGACCCGTCATCATGCGTCCCGGCGCCAGCGCTGGGTGGCCTGGTCGAGGACCACGGCACCGATGGTCACGACGCCGATGAAGATCTGCTGGAGGAAGGCGCCGGCCGCCATGAGCGCCAGGCCGTTGTTCAAGATCGCCAGGAGCAGGCACCCGAGGAGGGTGCCGAGCACCGTTCCCCGACCACCGGACAGGCTCGCGCCGCCGATGACGACCGCCGCGAACGTCGGGAACAGCAGGCCCGCGCCGGAGTCGGGCTGCACCGAGCCGATGAAGGCGAACACCAAGATGGCGGCGACGGCCGCCGACATCGCGCAGATGACGAAGGACCAGATCTTGTAGCGCCGCACCGGGATGCGCGCGAACTGGGCGGCGATCGGGTTCCCGCCGATCGCCTTGAGCCGGAACCCGAACAGCGACTTGCTGATGAGGTACCAGAAGCCCAGGGCGATGACCACCATCCACACCGCGCCCATGGGCAGCCCGAGCGGGAGGTCCTGGTTGCTCAGTCCGCGGAAGAACGCGACCTGCTCCTCGTTCATCGTGCGGCCCGGTCCGGGCTGCATGGGCGAGAACGTCGCCGATCCGCTCACCAGCAGCGTGAAGCCGAACACGAGCGTGCTCGCCCCGAGGGTGGCGATGAAGGAGGGGATCTTCGTGACCGTCGTGAAGAACCCGTTGAACAGCCCGACGAGGATCGCGGACGCGAGGGCGAGGCCGATGGCCATGCCGATGCTCCAGCCCCAGCTGATCCACGCGACTGCGGTGATCATGCCGCTGAAGCCGTACACGGCGCCGAAGGACAGGTCGATCTCGCCGACGATGAGCACGACCGTGAGACCCAGGCCGACGATCGCGAGAGTGCTCATGTACCGGAGGAGGCCCAGCAGGTTCTCCGGCTGCAGGAACCTGCCGTCGGAGGCGATCGCGAAGATGGCCATGACGAGGACGATCGTCCCCACCAGGCCGGCGGTCCGGCCGAACTCCTGGAGGAGCCGTCGCCGGCCCTCCCCCGCCTGTGCCGCCGGCACGCTGCCGGACTGGACCTGCTCGACCGCCACGGACCCCTCCTTGACCTGGGACTTGACCACGATTCGTGCCCGGGGCCGGCGTGGCACGCCGGCCCCGAGCCTCGTTGCATGTCGAACGTTGACGCCCTACTTCATGATCGCGTCGAGCTCCTTGCGCGCCTCGGCAACGTTGGCCTTGGTCACGGGGACGAGCTCCTGCGTGTTGGGCATGACGAGCCCGTCCTTGAGGTACGTGGCGCAGGCGAGCGCCCCGTAGCCGGCCTGCTGCGACCAGGCCTGGTCGAGCGCCGCCACCTGGATGTCGTCCTCGATCCCCTGGAACTGGCCCTCGCTGAGGTTCCAGCCGATCGAGAACACCTCGCCCTTGCGTCCGCTGTCGGTGATCGCCCGGTCGAGGTGCTCCGCGCCGATGTCGACGTTCTCGATGAACTGGACGTCGGGGTTACCGGTGAGGAAGGCCTTGTACGTGTCGTACGTCTTGGCCGGGTCGTACGAGGTGACGATCGCGTCGGAAGCGCTGTTCACGAAGCTGGAGCCCGGCACGAGCGCGGTGATCCCGTCGATGAAGCCCTTCATCCGGCCCTGCGCCCAGGACGCCGACGGGTCGCCGCCGGACACGGCGAAGACCTTGAGGTCCTTCCCGTTCTCCTTCATCCAGTCAGCGACGATCTGAGCCGCCTGCTTGCCCTCGTCGTACGAGACCTGCGTGAAGTTCGCGAACTCGTTCGCGTTGGACGTGACGCCGACCGTGAAGACCGGGATCCCCTGGCTCATCGCCTTGTTGGTGATATCGGTCATGCTGACGTCGTCGAGCGGCTGGATCGACAGGCAGTCGATCTGCCCGGTGTTGAGCAGCGCCTCGATCCCGGCCAGCTGCGCCTGCACGTCCTGGCCCGGCGTCGAGGGTGAAACGTCCGCACCGTTCATCGGCAGGATCGAGTTCGCGACCGGGAGGGTGTCCGCGTATCCGATCCCGTACTGCTGACCGAACAGCGGGATGCTCTTGGAGCCGTAGGAGATCACGTAGTTAATCGGCTCGCCCTTGGCGATCTTCTCGGCCGTCTCCGGCTTGAGCGTGAACGTGCTGCCGTCCTTCAGCGTCGCCGGTGCGGGTGCCGCGGCGAGGAGCGAGGCGGAGAGCTGGGTGTAGCCCATCTCGTCCAGCTCCGCCGCCTGGGCGCTGAAGTCGCCTCCGGCGCTCGCGGCGGCGCTGGACGCCGGTGCCGCAGCCGACGAGGCCGGGGCGGCGGCGGTCGTCTCCGCCGGGCTCGTCGACTCCGTCGTAGAGCCGGCGGAGCAGGCCGCGAGGGCCACCGAGGCCCCAGCGACAAGTACTGCGTATCGCTTCATGGTCGACACTCGCATCACGTCCTCGGGTTGGAACTGTTTCTGGAAACGTATTCAGTGACCCGGGTCACGTCAACGCTTCTGGCGAGACGGGGATAACGATTCGATAACGCTCCGGACGCCGTCGGGGCTGCATGTCGTTTCTGGTATCGTTTCCCGTCCCCAGCCGACGGAGCTCCCCATGCCACGGATCCTCGATGACGTCCGGATCATCTCCTTCGAGCAGTACGGCGCCGGGCCGTTCGCCACCTTGCACCTGGCGGAGCTCGGCGCGGAGGTGATCAAGGTCGAGCAGTGGCCGGAGGGGGACGTCGGTCGGCATGTCCCGCCGTACCGGCGGGACGGCGACAGCCTCTTCTTCCAGTCGTTGAACCGCAGCAAGCGCAGCATCTGCCTGGACCTGCGGCGGGCGGAGGGCCGGGCGGTCTTCGAGGACCTCGTGCGGGAGAGCGACGCGGTGTTCTCGAACCTGCGCGGCGACGTCCCCGGACGGCTCGGGATCACGTACGCGGACCTGGCACCGCTCAACCCGGCGATCGTGTGCTGCTCGCTCTCGGGATACGGAATGACGGGGCCCCGGTCCGACCAGCCCGGGTTCGACTACATGGTCCAGGGCATCGCCGGGTGGATGAGCATCACCGGCGAGCCGGACGGCCCACCCTCGAAGACCGGCCTGTCGGCGGTGGACTTCGCCAGCGGCTATGCCTCCGCCCTCGCCCTCATGTCCGGGCTGCATGCCGCTCGACGCGACGGGACCGGCTGCGACTGCGACATCTCCCTCCTGGAGACCGCTCTGTCGATGCTGAACTACCTGGTCACCTGGGCCGGGACGGAGGGGTTCGTCCCGGGGCGGGTCGAGCGATCGGGGCATCCCACCCTCGTCCCGTTCCAGAACTTCCGCACGAGCGACGGCTGGATCGTCGCCGGCGGGTCGAAGGAGAAGTTCTGGGTCCGTCTCGCCCAGGCCCTCGGACGTCGGGACCTGCTCGAGGACGAGCGGTTCGCGACCTTCGAGACGCGGCTCATGCACAAGGAGGTCCTGGTCGCCGAGCTCGATGCCACCTTCGCCCAGGACACCACGGCGCACTGGCTGTCTGTGCTCGAGGCGGCCGGCGTCCCGTGCGCCCCGGTCAACTCCGTCGGGCAGGCCCTCGACGACCCGCAGGTCGTCGCGCGGGAGGCCGTGTTCGGCCTGCCCCACCCCGAGTGGGGCGACGTCGTGCACGCCGCGAGCCCGATGCGCGTCGGCGAGCAGCCGCACGTGCGCCGTCCGGCACCCGCCCTCGGCGACGACACCCGGAGCGTCCTGGTCGACGAGCTCGGATACGCACCGGAGCGCGCGGCTGACCTCGCGCGTGCCGGCGTGGTCGCGGGACGGGGACTCCCGGAGGCGGAGCGCACCCCGGCGGGCTGACGGGGGGCGCGGTGGGAACCACGTAGACTCGGACGGCCCGGTTCGCCGGGATCCTCCCGGACACGAGGCAGGCCCCATGCGCGAGACCCGGCCGGTCACCATCCACGACGTGGCCCGCCACGCCGGCGTCGCCGTCTCCTCGGTCTCACGAGCCCTCAGCGACCATCCGGACGTGAGCGCCTCGATGCGCGCGAAGGTCCGTGCCGCTGCCGACGAGCTCGGCTACGCCCCGGACCTGATCGCGCGCAGCATGCGCAGCGGGACCACGGGTGGCGTCGGCCTCGTCGTCCGCGACTATGCGACCCCGTTCTTCGGCGAGGTCATCCGCGGCATCGACGAGGTCATGTCGGACGCCGGCTACACCCTCATCGTAACCAGCAGCGGACGGGACGCCGCGCACGAGTCCAAGGTCATCGGCACGCTGCGCCAGCGTCGGGTCGAGGCGTTGATGCTCGCCACGGTCTCGGACCGAGACCCGGCCACCCGCAAGGCGCTCGCCGCCTACGACCGCCCGCTCCTCCTCCTCGACCGGCAGTTCCCGCGGCTGTCGGTCCCGCGCATCCTGTTCGACCACGCGAGCGGGGTTCGCGACGCGACGGCGGACCTGCTGGCCAAGGGCCACCGCCGCATCGCCTTCGTCACCGGGACGCCCGACGTCCGCCCGACGCGCGAGCGGCTGCGCGGGTTCGTGGCGGCCTACCGCGACGCCGGTCTCGACGAGGCCGAGGCGGTCCAGGCGAGCGAGGTGTTCTCGGCCGCGGTCGCGCACGACACGTCCGCTCGGCTCCTGGGGCAGCCCGCACGCCTGCGACCGACGGCCGTCATCACCGGCGGCATGCAGGCGACGAGCGGCGTGCTGGAGGCGATGAGCGACCTCGGTCTACGGCCGGGGGACGACGTCTCCCTGGTCTGCTGCGACGACCTGCCGTGGCTGCGGGTCATGCGACCCCGGGTCAGTGCCGTGTCGCGGGACGCGTCGGGATTCGGCCGGGCCGCGGCCGAACAGGTCCTGCGGCTGGTTCGCGGGGATAAGCCGGCCGACGTCGTGCTGCCCACGGTGTACGAGCCTCGCGAGACGACCCGGCCGGCCCCGCGACGGGCGGCGCCCCGGTCCTGACGGCTAGGCGCGCCGGGCGAGCGTCCCTGCGTCGGCGCTGCGGTACGCGATGTCCAGTGCCTCCACGGTCCGCGCTCCGAGCTCGGCAGGCGACTGGTTCACGAACTCCTCCCCCCGCGCTGCGGCGAGAACGGCGTCGATCGGTCCGACGCAGTCGTAGAGCCCCTCGCCCGGGACCACGTCGAGCTCGCGGTCCGACCCATCGGCGTGCAGCCAGAACGCCTCCCGCTCGACGTCGATGAGGAACTGCCCCCGGCTGCCGATCCCCCGGACCTCCAGCGAGTGCTTGTTGTTCCAGGCACCGGTGTGCGCCGATCCGCCGGACACCACACCGATCGCGCCGCCGTCGTACGTGTAGGCGATGGCGTTGTGGAGCTCGACCGGTGCATCCAGCGGGGCCGAGGCCAGCGCGAAGCCGGACTCCGCCCGGGCGCCGGTGAGCCATAGGGCCAAGCCCAGGGCGTGCGAGAGCTGCGCCTGGCCGTACCCGCCCCCGGACAGCCGGCGATCGGTCCAGGTGGCCTGCTCCGGCACGGACTCGGGGGCCGCGTCGGGGTAGGCGCCCCGGTTGGACAGCAGGTCCCGGGTCGCGGACGCCATGAACACCGACAGCTGCTCGAGCTCGCCGATCCCGACGTCGTCCAGCATCGCCTTCGCACGCTGGACCATGGGTCGGTAGTTCCAGCCGAAGGACACGACCAGCGCCCGCGGCGCCTGCGACGCGACGGCGTCGATGTCCCACGCGTCGGCGGGCGCGAGGGCGAACGGCTTCTCGCACATGACGTGCGCGCCGGCCCGGAGCGCCGCCACCGCGTGCTCGTGGTGCAGACCGGACGGGCTCGCCACCACGCACACGTCGACCCCGGCGTCGAGCACGTCCTGGTAGTCCTCGGAGGCGATCGCGAAGCCCCAGTCGTCGCGGATCTTCTCCAGCAGCTCGGGCCCCTTGCGCGAGACCGCGACGAACTCGACATCGTCGTGTCGAGCGAGGTTCGGCAGGTGAGACGCGACTGTCCAGCTGCCCGCGCCGATCACGCCTACCCGGATCTTGCCCATGCGTGCCTCCCAGGCCCGGCGCCCGCGTACGAGGCCGGTCGATATCGATTCCAGGACCGTTCGTGCGAAGCGGAGACAGAACCCGAGGTCTTGTCCGGTCCGCACTGGAAACGATACCGTCCCGACGTGCCCTCCACTCGGAATACGCCATGCTGACCGCCGGGGCCGCTCGCGCGAGCATCGAGCCACCGCTGCCGCACGACCTCCAAGGCTTCGTCCGTCGCCCGGTGTCTGCCACCGGTCACACCCCCGGTGACCCCTTGCAGGTCACCGGAGCCGTCTTCGAGGACGACGGTCGCGGAGTCGTCGTGCTCGCGGCCGACCTCGCCGGCGTCGACACCGAGGCGGCAGACCGCATCCGCGCGGCCGTCGCGGACGCCCTGCCGGTCGATGCCGCGGACGTCCTGATCAACTGCAGCCACAGCCACGCCGCGCCGTGGCTGCGATCCGACGGAGCGAAGCTCGGCGGGGGCCACGACGAGTACACGCCGGTAGAACGGGCCTACGCCGAGCGGATGCCATACGACTTCGCGTCCGTCGCGCTCGAGGCGTGGAACGCACGCACCGCCGCTCGGGCCGCCGGCGGCACTGGCCGAGTCTCCGACCTCGCCGTCAACCGCCGGGAGCGCACGGACGACGGCCGCACGATCCTCGGCTGGAACCGCGAGCTCACGATCGACGAGGACATGCTGACGATCCGCGTCGACGCCCTCCACGGGACTCCGATCAGCACCATCACCGCGTTCGGGTGCCACCCGGTCGTGGTCGGACCGGATGTGCCGTGGACGGGCTCGGACTTCGTGGGCCCCCTGCGTCGTCGCGTCGAGCTGCTCCGCGGCGGGGTCTGCGTGTTCCTCCAGGGCGCCGCCGGGAACGTCCTACCGCTCGAGGCCTTCATGGACCACGACGGGCCGCAGCGCCCGATGGGCGAGCGGATGGGGCTCGAGGCGGCGCACAGCATCGCGGACGCCGACCCGGTCGAGCGCGAGGTCGTCCGACTCGACTTCGGGTCGGTCACGCCTATCGCGCTCTACCGCAAGGTCGCCGCCGCCGACCAGCCAGCCCAGGCGCTCGGCGCCGCGCGCCGGCTCGTCGACCTGCCCATGCTGGCCGCGCCGACGCTGTCCGAGCTGGAGGCCGAGCTCGAGCAGCGGGAGGCCGAGCTCGCCGGCCTGCGCGCCGCCGGCGCCGGCCGCGAGCGCACGAACCCGATCCGGTACCACGTGTCGTGGCTACGCCGGATGATCGCGCACGGCGACGGCCTCGCGCAGTGGCGCACCAGCCGGGGCGAGGTCTGGGCCGCTCGCGTCGGCGACTGCGCTGTCGTCGGTGCCCCCGGGGAGATCTTCAGCGA
>JAFIHP010000352.1 GCA_017849335.1 Actinomycetales bacterium
GCGGGGCCGCCGAAGCTGCCTCCCGGGGGCGTGATCGTCGTGCACCGCGTGTTCGGCGAGGATGGTCCGCGCGTGGCAGCGATCGAGGCGCACACGCCGGTCGATGCCTGACTCGTCGTCCCGGACGTGGTCAACTAGCCCCATGGCAGGAGGCGGCTGGCAGCGCGTCGCGATCGGCGCGGCCTGCGCCGGAGCCCTGGCGACGCTCACCGCCTGCAGCGGCTCGTCCGCGGCCGATGCCACGACGCCGTCGCCGGCAGCGGCGATCGCCATGATGCCGAACGCCAACCCGTTCACCTCGGCGCTGTCGTTCACCAACGGTCTCGGGACGGCCAAGGCGACGGTCGACTCCACGACGACGGTAGACGGCACCACGACCGACCGGCGCGTCACCGGCACGATCGTGTTCGACCCGGGCGGCTACGGCATGGTGACGGTCTCCGCCAGTGGAACGACCGTGCAGGAGCTGGGCAACACCTCGAACCTGTTCCTGCGCCCGGACGCCACGAGCCTGTGGACGAAGCGACCCGGTGCGGCCCGCTCGGACGCGAGCTGGCTCATCACGCCGCTGACCGGCCTCGGCGACCTCGCCGACGTCGTGGACGAGGGCCCGGTGGGTCCCGCAGTGCCCGACGGCGCGGCGACCCATCAGTTCTCCGGCACGCTCGCGGCGACGCCGGACCGCCTGCGGGCGCTCGGGCTGACCGAGGCCGACATCGCGGTCGTGGGCGACGCCTGGAGCGACGTGCCGATCACCGTGACCGCCTGGGTCGACCCCCGCAACCGGATCGTCCAGGTCGACCGGGCGTTCTCGGCGACCGGTGCCGACGGGAAGCCGGTGAGCGCCCGGACGTCGACGACGCTGTCCGGCTTCGCCGGGGGGCTGGACCTGTCCGACCCGCCGCCGCAGAGCATCGGCGCGACGCTCCCGTCGGCCGGAGCGTCGTCCTCCTCGTCCTCCTAGCGGTCCCGGACCGGCCTAGCGGTCGGCGCGGATGGTGTTGACCACGGGGACGACGGTGATCGTGGGCTCGGGCGCCCCGGCGGGCAGAGCCGGGCGAACATGGGCGTCGAACCACGCCGCGTGCTCCTCCGCCGAGTCCCACACCTCCACGACCCGAAACCCCCCGTCGACCGGTCCCGCGCCGTGGGTCACGAAGCCCGGACTGGCGGCCAGCGTCTGGCCGAGCACGGCGACGAGGTGGTCGTAGTCCGCGCGGGTCGTACCGGGCATGTCACTGATCATCAGAACGCTCATGGCAGCTCCTTCGGGCCGAAGGGACCGTCGGGTCCCGCGGCGCGCTCGCGCCGTCGGGCGACGGTAGGCGCTGCGGTCGCCCCAGCGGAAACAGTCGCTGTCGATGGGCGGATCGACCGGATCGATGACGGCTACCATCCCGGCGTGGATCTCCGCGGGATCGACCTGAACCTGCTGCTCGCCCTCGATGCGCTGCTGGCCGAGCGGAACGTGACACGCGCGGCCGACCGCCTGTGCATCGGGCAGTCCGCGATGAGCGCCCAGCTCGCTCGGCTGCGTCGCGTGCTCGACGATCCCCTGTTGGAGCGACAGGGCAACACGCTCGTGCCGACGCCGTTCGCCCAGTCGCTCATCGAGCCGGTCCGCGACGCGATCTCCCGGATCGATGCGATCTTCTCGCGCCACGAGGAGTTCGACCCGGTCCGCAGCGAGCGGACGTTCACCGTGATCGCCAGCGACTACGTCGCGATCACGTTCCTGACTCCCGCGCTTCCCGCGCTGACCGAGAGCGCCCCCGGCGTCCGGCTCCACATCTCGCCGCCCGGCGCCGACTACGTCCAGCGCGTGCGCGCCGGCGCGGTCGACCTCGCGGTGATGCCGCGCGAGGTCTTCACCGAGTACCAGCAGGTGCCGCACGAGTACCTGTTCAGCGACCGGTTCGTGTGCGCTGTCGACGCCACGCACCCCGACGTCGAGGGCGAGCTCACCGTGGAGCAGTTCAGCTCGCTGCCCTACCTCGCCACGTCGTGCGGCCATGGGATCTCCCCCGCCGAGTCGCAGCTGGACCGGCTCGGCGTCACGCGCAACGTCGAGCTCACCACCGAGTACGGGATGGCTCCGCTCATGCTGGTGGGGACCCGCCGGGTCGCGCTGGTCCACGAGCGGCTCGTCCGACAGGTCGCCAGCCCCGGGTCGCTCCGGCTCTTCGAGCCGCCGATCCCGATGGAGCCCATCAACGAGGTGATGGTGTGGGCGGCCCGCTACGACGACGACCCGGGCCACCGCTGGCTGCGGGAGCACCTGCGGGCGGCGGCCGCTTCGCTGGCCCCGGTCGCCGCCTGAGCGATCAGGCGTAGACCGGCGTCGCGACCGGACCCCTCGTCGGAACCCGGACACCCCGCACGATGAGGTAGACGGCGAACGAGATCTCGAAGGCGAAGGCCGGGGCCGCCAGCAGCGCGGCGAGCGATCCACCGCGCTCGATCCCGTCGAACAGCTGCGCGCCGTTGCTCACCAGCAGGGCCGCGCCGCCGACCAGGCCGAGCGCTCCGATCCAGCCCGGCACGAGCCGCGTCCGCCACAGCGTCCCGGCGACGACCAGGGTCGTGATGCTGATGACCAGGCCCTGGCCCACGAGGAACGACGCCTGATGCACGCCGACCAGTAACGACGCTGACGTCTGGTCACGCAGGCTCACGAGGGCGACCATCGGCAGCGCCCCGGCCGCGATGACCGCGGCCTCCATCGTTCGCAGTGCCGAGAAGGCGTAGGCGCCGACCGGGGCGTACGGGCGCAGGACCGGGAGCAGCGCGACGCCGGTGCCGACGACGCCGAGGGCGAGCAGCGTGTCGAGCACGACGCCGACGAGGACGGCGGTGTCGTGCTCCCC
>JAFIHP010000353.1 GCA_017849335.1 Actinomycetales bacterium
CGGGCCGGTGGGCCATCGCCCGCTGGTACCACACGACGGTCGGTGCCGAGGCATCCCGGATCCAGCCGGTGACGAGGTCGACGACGGCCGGCCGCGTGGCGAACGTCGTCTCGCCCAGCAGGCCCGGAAGGACCGACTGCTCGAGGATCCGCCCGACGGCCGACGGCTCCGCATCGACGAGGGCAGCCAGGCGCTCCCGGTTCGCGGCCGCCGCATCCGTGTCGGCCGTCGCCTTGGTGTCGCACAGCACCAGTGCCGCGACCAGCTCAGGATGGGCACGCAGGATCGCCATCGCCACGTAGCCGCCCAGGGAGACTCCCGCCAGCACGCACCGGTCGACGCCGCGCAGCGCCAGCTCGGCGACGACCAGCTCGGCGACGAGGTCGAGAGACGGCTCGGCGGAAGGCAGGACCGAGCCGCCGAAGCCGGGAAGGTCCACCACCAGGGCGCGGCGACCCGAGGCCGCGATCGCCTCGGCCTGGGGCAGCCACATCCGGCCGTCGCACGGAAACGCGTGCAGCAGCACGACGGTCGGGCCCGTGCCCAGCTCACGCACGTGGATGCTCACCGGTCGCTCCATCGCTCCAACGTTCACAGGTCGCTCCATCGCTCCATCGGCCCGGACCACTCCGTCGGCAGCGGGACCCGATCTGGCACGACCTCCCCGACCACCTCGTCCAGCACGATCTTGACGAACCGCTCCCCCACCCACAGGTGCTTGGCGCCCTCGACGCCACGCACCTGCGCCTGCGGGAGCGCGGCGAAGCGCTCGCGCGCGGCATCCGGCCGGAGGTAGTCGTCGAGCTCGGGCACGAGGCAGACGACCGGCCGGCCGGCCGGACCCCAGGCGGCCAGATCCGCGTCGGTCGAGTACCGCAACGGCGGGGAGAGCAGGACCGCCCCGCGGACGGGGTCCACGTCGCCGTGCTTGAGGATCACGTCGGTCCCGAACGACCAGCCCACCAGCCACGGCGCGGGCAGCCCGCGCCGCACGGTCTCCTCGATCGCCGCTCGCAGGTCCAGCCCCTCGCCGTTGCCGGAGTCGAAGGCGCCGTCGCTGGTACCGGCCGCACTAGTGGTCCCGCGGGTGTTGAAGCGCAGGATCGCCAGGTCCGCGAGCGCGGGCAGCCGCCAGGACATCTTCCGGAGCACGTGGCTGTCCATCATCCCGCCGTGCGTCGGCAGCGGGTGCACCGTGACGATCGTCCCGACCGGCTCCGCTGCCAAAGGCAGGGCGAGCTCGGCGACCAGGTCCAGCCCGTCCGCAGTCCGGAGCCGGAACGGCTCACGCCGTGCGGGCAGGACCGAGTTCGCCACGATCGGCTCCGTCATCGACCCCTCCAGGTCCGCGGCCCGCGTCGGTCGCGCGCCGCCCAGCACGGACTGTGCCAGTGCCGGCGGTGCTCGGACCCCGCCGGGTCGTCGTCGCGGTAGGCGACGACGTGCGGAGTGCCGGGCGCGACCACCTGGTCGCAGCCGGGGCAGCGGTACTCCTTGACCGCACGCTGGCCGGAGATGCGCTGCACCACCCAGTCGCCGTCGGGGTGGGACTCGACCGTCCGGCTGGCGTAGCCGGGACCGAGAGGGCGGACCTCGTCGTCGCGGCGGCGGTTCTTGCGGGCCATCTCAGGGTGGGACCGCTGCGATCAGCCCGTGTAGTCGCGGAACCCGCGCCCGGTCTTGCGGCCGAGGTACCCCGCGGTCACCAGGTGCTCGAGTCGGGGGGCCGGGGCGAACCCGGGCTCACGGAACTCCAGGTACAACGTGCGCTGGATGGCCAAGGACACGTCGAGCCCGACCACGTCGAGCAGCTCGAACGGGCCCATCGGGTAGCCGCAGCCCTTCTTCATCGCCAGGTCGATGTCGTCAGCCGATGCGTAGTTCGCCTCGAGCATGCGGACCGCGTCGTTCAGGTACGGGAACAGCAGCGCGTTGACGATGAAGCCGGCACGGTCTCCGCATCGGACCGGGTGCTTGCCGATCGCCCGGCAGACCGCCACGGCCGTGTCGGCCACGTCGGCGCTCGTCGACACCGTGCTGACGACCTCGACCAGGCGCATGACCGGGGCGGGGTTGAAGAAGTGCAGTCCGACGACGTCCTGGGGGCGGCGCGTCGCGACGGCGAGGTCGATGACCGGCAGGCTGGAGGTCGTCGTCGCGAGGATCGCCCCGGGACGGCAGATCCGGTCGAGCTCGACGAACAGCGCGCGCTTGACGTCGAGGTCCTCGACGACGGCCTCCACGACGAGATCCGCGTAGGACAGCTCGGCCAGCGACGCGGTACCCCGGACGCGCAGCAGCGTCGCGTCGCGGCCGGCGGCATCGAGTCGGCCCTTGTCGACCTGCCGGTCCAGCGACGCCTCGATGGTGCTCAGGGCCCCGGCGGCGCGCTCAGGGGTGCGGGCCACCATGGTGACCTCGTACCCCGCCCTGGCGAAGACCTCGGCGATCCCGGCGGCCATCGTCCCGGACCCGACGACGCCGACCCGCTGGACGTCGCGCGTCGTCTGCTCGACCTGGTCGGCAGGCTCGACCGCGTCCACCACCGTCGGGGAGCCCGGCGCCTCGTACGCGTAGAAGCCCTGGCCGGACTTGCGGCCCTTCAGCCCCGCCGTCACCAGCTGCTTGAGGATCGGGCTCGGCGCGTGCAGGCGGTCGCGGCCCTGCTTGTACATCGTGTCGAGGATCTCGTACGCGGTGTCCAGGCCGATCAGGTCCAGCAGCATGAGCGGACCCATCGGCAGCCCGCAGCCGAGCCGCATGGCGGCGTCGATGTCCTCGCGGGTCGCGTACCGCGACTCGAACATCGACACGGCGTGGTTGAGGTAACCGAACAGCAGCGCGTTGGCGATGAAGCCGGCCTTGTCCCCGATCACGACCGGCTGCTTGCCCAGCCCCTGGGCGAAGGCGGTCGCCTCGGCCACGACCTCGTCGGACGTGACGACCGTGCGGACGATCTCGACGAACGCTTGCACCGGGGCCGGGTTGAAGAAGTGGATGCCGACGACCTTCGCCGGACGGCCCGTGGCCACCGCGATGTCGGTGACGGACAAGGACGAGGTGTTCGTCGCCAGGATCGCGTGCGCCGGCGTGATCGCGTCCAGCCGGGCGAACAGCTGGCCCTTGAGGTCCAGCCGCTCGGTCACCGCCTCGACGACGAGGTCGACGGCTCCGAGGTCCTCCAACGCCGTCGTGAAGGTCACGCGATCCAGCAGCGCCGCCTGGTCGTCCTCGCTCAGCTTCCCGCGAGCGACCGCGCGCGCCGTCGACCCGACCAGCCGATCGCGGCCCGCCGCAAGCGCGGCCTCCCCCAGCTCCACGGCGACGACCTGGTACCCGTGCCGAGCCACGACCTCCGCGATCCCGGCACCCATCGTGCCCAGACCCACGATCCCGACCGTCTCGATCGCCATCGTCCGTCCCTTCGTCGAACCGACCCTAGTGCGAACCCACGTTTGTCCCGGCAGCCGGGACGAATACACGAATCCGCGCCCGATTCCACCGAATTCGTTCGTTTCTCCCGGTGGCCGGGAGAGACGAAAATGGGGGTCAGAACAGCCGCAGTCCCGGGTCGTCGGTTCCCTTGAGCGCCTCGTAGTCGAGCACCACGCAGCGGATGCCGCGGTCCTCGGCGAGCACCCGGGCCTGCGGCTTGATCTCCTGCGCCGCGAAGATCCCGTCGACCGGCGCGAGGAGCGGGTCGCGGTTGAGCAGCTCGAGGTAGCGCGTGAGCTGCTCGACCCCGTCGATCTCGCCGCGTCGCTTGATCTCGACCGCCACCGACCGACCGGTCGCGTCCCGGCACAGCAGGTCCACCGGACCGATCGCCGTCGGATACTCCCGACGGACCAGGGTCCAGCCGTCGCCGAGCACGGCGACCTGCTCGGCTAGCAGCCGCTGCAGATGCGACTCCACGCCGTCCTTGACCAGGCCAGGATCGACTCCGAGGTCGTGCGTCGCGTCGTGGATCACCTCGTGGACGCTGATGACGAGCCGGTCCCCCGACTTCGCCTCGACGGTCCACGTCTCGACGAGGTCGTCCCCGCCCTCCTCGGCCACGTCGCCGGCCGGCGCGGACACGACGCGGATCGTGCACGGCGGGCTCATCCAGTTGAGCGGCTTGTACGAGCCGGCCTCGGAGTGGATCAGGACCGAGCCGTCGCCCTTGACCATGATGACGCGAACCGCCTGCGGCAGGTGAGCGACGAGGCGGCCGGAGTAGTCGACCGTGCACCGCGCAACGAGGATGCGCATCCGGTGAGGGTAGCGGGCACGCATCGGCGTCCCACCGGTGGCAGGATCACAACCATGAGCGAGCCCGCGGTCGCCGTGTCGGACGTGCGCAAGCGGTACGGGGACCTCTGGGCGCTGGACGGCATCACGTTCGACATCGCGCACGGGGAGTGCTTCGCCCTCCTCGGCCCGAACGGGGCGGGGAAGACGACCGTCACCGAGATCCTCGAGGGCTACCGCGGCCGCGATGCGGGCGACGCCTCGGTGCTCGGCGTCGACCCGGCCCATGCCGACCGTGGCTGGAAGGCGCAGCTCGGGATCGTCCTGCAGTCCGACCGCGATCTCGGGGACCTCAGCGTCGAGGAGGCCGTCCGGCACTTCGCGTCCTACTACCGCGACCCCCGCGACGTCGACGAGGTGATCGAGGCGGTCGGCCTGTCGCCGAAGCGGACCGCTCGCAACGAGCGCCTGTCCGGCGGCCAGCGTCGGCGCCTCGACGTCGCGCTGGGGATCATCGGACGGCCCCGGCTGCTGTTCCTCGACGAGCCGACGACGGGCTTCGACCCCGAGGCACGCCGGGACTTCTGGACGCTCATCGACCGGCTCAAGGCGGAGGGGACCACGATCCTGCTGACGACGCACTACCTAGAGGAGGCCGAGCACCTCGCGGACCGCGTCGCCGTGGTCTCGCGCGGACGCGTCGTCGCGTGCGACACCCCCTCGCGGCTCGGCGGTCGTCAGCGCGGGCACAGCGTCGTGTCCTGGGTCGTCGACGGCGTCCCGGCGTCGGAGGTCACCGACACCCCGACGCACCTCGTCGCCGAGCTGTCGCAGCGCTTCGGCGGCGAGGTCCCCGGGCTGACGGTCAGCCGGCCGCGGCTCGAGGACATCTACCTCCAGCTCGTCGGCGACGACGCCGGCCCGGCGGCGACCGGAGATGCCCAATGACGATGACCGAGGTTCGAGGACTGCCGAGCACCGCCGCGATCGGCCGGGCCCGCGTCACGATCGAGCTCAAGCAGTTCTTCCGCGACCGCAACTCGGCGCTGTGGAACTTCGCCTTCCCCGTGATCCTGCTCGTGATCTTCGGCTCGGTCTTCGGGGGCCAGGACATCGCGCCCGGCATCACGTTCGCCCAGTACTTCGTCGCCGGCATGATCGCCTCCGGGGTGCTCTACACCTCGTTCCAGAACCTCGCGATCGCGATCCCGCTCGAGCGCGAGGACGGCACGCTCAAGCGGCTCCAGGGCACGCCCATGCCGAAGGCCGCGTACTTCATCGGCAAGATCGGCACGGTCGTCGTCGTGTACGTGGCCCAGGTGACGATCCTCACCGCCGTCGGGATCGTCTTCTACGGCGTCTCGATGCCGTCGACCGCGACGCAGTGGTTCACGTTCGTCTGGGCCAGCGTGCTGGGCCTGGTGTCGTGCACGCTGCTGGGCATCGCGTTCTCGGTGGTGCCCCGGACCGGGCGGGGCGCGTCCGCGATCGTCTCGCCGATCGTGCTCGTCCTGCAGTTCACGTCCGGGGTGTTCTTCGTGTTCGACCAGCTCCCCCACTGGATGCAGGTCTTCTCGTCGCTGTTCCCGCTGAAGTGGCTCGCCCAGGCGATGCGCAGCGTCTTCCTCCCCGAGTCCGCCGCCGCCATGGGGGCCAGCGGGACGTGGGAACTCGGCATGTGCGCACTCGTGCTGGCGATCTGGTGCGTGATCGGGCTCGTGCTCGCGCTGGTGTACTTCCGCTGGACCCCGCGGGGCTCCGACTAGCGTCAGGGCACGTCGATCCGCTCCACGTCCGCGCCCAGGGACCGCAGGGCGGGGACGAAGCCGGCGTAGCCGCGGTCGATATGGCCGACCCCGTACACGGTTGTGCAGCCGTCGGCCACGAGACCGGCCAGGACCAGTCCGGCGCCCGCGCGGATGTCCGTCGCCTCCACGGGCGCTCCTGACAGCCGTTCGCGGCCCCGGACGAGCGCGTGGTGGCCGTCGGTACGCACGTCGGCACCCAGGCGGGCCAGCTCCTGAACGAACACGAACCGCGCCTCGAACAGGTTCTCGGTGACCAAGGCCGCGCCCGCGGCGACGGCATTCAGGGCGATGAACTGGGGCTGGAGATCGGTCGGGAAGCCGGGGTACGGCAGCGTCACGATGTCGACGGCACGCGGCTGCTCCGACATCGCGACACGGAACCCGTCGGGCAGCGTCTCCACCGTCGCCCCGGCGACCACCAGCTTCTCCAACGCGATGCTCAGGTGCTCGCCGTGCGCGCCGCGCACGGTGACGTCACCGCCCGTGATGGCGGCGGCCACGGCCCACGTGCCGGCGACGATCCGGTCAGGGACGGTCTCGTGGTCGGTCGGGCTCAGCGTGTCGACGCCGTGCACCACGATCGTCGACGTGCCGATGCCCTCGATCCGCGCGCCCATCGACACCAGCATCGTGCAGATGTCGACGATCTCCGGCTCCCGGGCGGCGTTGTCGATGACCGTCTCGCCGCGAGCGAGGACGGCGCCCATCAGCACCGTCTCGGTCGCGCCCACGCTGGGGAAGTCCAGCCACACCCGCGCGCCGACCAGGCCGTCGGGCGCCTGCGCGAGCAGGCACCCGTGCTCGCTGGTGACCTCGGCGCCCATCCGTCGCAGCCCGTCCACGTGCATGTCCAGGCCCCGCGAGCCGATGTTGTCTCCCCCGGGCACGGCGACGTCGGCCGCGCCCATCCGCGCGACCAGAGGCCCGAGGACGCAGATGGAGGCGCGCATGCGCCGGACGAGGTCGTAGTCGGCCCGGTGCGAGGGCTGGGCCGGCACGTCGATGCGGACGACGCCACCGGCGGCGTCGTGGTCGACCGTGCACCCGAGGCGACGCAGCAGCTCGGCCATGATCTCGACGTCGAGGATGTCCGGCACGTTGCGGATCGTCGTCGCGCCCTCGGCCAGCAGCGCGGCAGCCATGAGCTTGAGCACGGAGTTCTTCGCGCCGCTGAGCCGGACCTCCCCGACCAGCGGGGCGCCGCCCCGAACCCGAAGTGCCTCCACGGTCGGACATCGTACGAGCAGCAGACCCGACAGCCGCCTGCCGTAGTGTCGACGCATGGTGAACCTGACTCGGATCTACACCCGCACGGGCGACGACGGCACGACCGGCCTCGGCGACTTCAGCCGCACCGGGAAGAACGACCCCCGCCTGGTCGCGTATGCCGACGTCGACGAGGCGAACTGCACGATCGGCGTGGCCCTGGCCGCGTCGACGTTCGCCGACGACGTCCGCGCGACCCTCCTCCGGGTGCAGAACGACCTGTTCGACGTCGGCGCCGACCTGTGCACGCCCATCGTCGCGAACCCGGCCCACCCTCCGCTGCGCGTCACGACGGCCTACGTCGACCGCCTGGAGGCCGACTGCGACGAGTACAACGAGCGCCTCGAGCCGCTTCGCTCGTTCGTCCTGCCGGGCGGCACGCTCGCCTCCGCGCACCTGCACGTGTCCCGCACGGTGGTCCGGCGGGCGGAGCGGGCGACCTGGGCGGCCCTGGCGGAGCACGGCGACTCGATGAACGCGCTGACCGCCACGTACCTCAACCGCCTCAGCGACCTGCTGTTCATCCTGGCCCGCCTGGCGAACGTGGGCTCCGGCGGCGACGTGCTCTGGCAGCCCGGCGCGAACCGCTGACCCAACCGCCGACGCGCCTCAGATGGTTGCTAAAACCGGACATATTGCCCGGATAGCGACCATCTGAGGCGCGTCGGCGGTGCTAGCGGGCGCTGACGCCCTTGGCGATGCTGGCGGACTGGATCCGGGCCTCGGCCCGGCGGATCGCCCCGAGACCGTCCGGGTCGTCGATCCCCAGGTCCTGCGCACGGGCGAGGGCCGCCTTGGCCCGCTCCACGTCGATGTCCTCGGCCAGCTCGGCGACCTCGGTGATCACGTTGACGTCGTTCCCGGCGACCGAGAAGAAGCCTCCGTGCACGGCGACGACGAGCTTGCTGCCATCGGTCTCCTCGATCCGCAGCGGGCTCTCGACCAGCAGCGCCAGCACGGGCTCGTGCCCCGGAAGGATGCCGATGTCGCCCTCGGGGGTCTTCGCCACGAGCGACTTCGCCGTCCCCGACCACAGCTCGCGCTCGGCCGAGACCACCGCGACGTTGAGGACCTTCTCGTCCGCCATGACGGACTAGCCCTTCGCCAGCGAGGCGGCGTTCTTCTCGACGTCCTCGATGCCGCCGGCCATGAAGAAGGCCTGCTCGGGCAGGTGGTCGTACGTGCCCTCGCACAGGGCCTTGAACGACGCGATGGTCTCCTCGACCGGGACGAACGAGCCGGGCTGGCCGGTGAACGCCTCCGCGACGAACATGTTCTGCGAGAGGAACCGCTGGATGCGCCGAGCGCGCCCGACGAGGATCTTGTCCTCCTCGGAGAGCTCGTCGATGCCGAGGATCGCGATGATGTCCTGGAGATCCTTGTAGCGCTGCAGGATCTCCTTGACGCGCGCCGCCACGGCGTAGTGCTCGTCGCCGACGTAGCGCGGGTCGAGGATGCGCGACGTCGAGTCGAGCGGGTCGACGGCCGGGTAGATGCCGAGCTCGGAGATCGGCCGGCTCAGCGTCGTCGTCGCGTCGAGGTGCGCGAACGTCGTCGCCGGTGCCGGGTCGGTCAGGTCGTCGGCCGGGACGTAGATCGCCTGCAGCGACGTGATCGAGTGGCCGCGGGTCGACGTGATGCGCTCCTGCAGCTGGCCCATCTCGTCCGCCAGGGTCGGCTGGTATCCGACGGCCGACGGCATGCGGCCCAGCAGTGTCGACACCTCGGAACCGGCCTGCGTGAAGCGGAAGATGTTGTAGATGAACAGCAGCACGTCCTGCTTCTGCACGTCGCGGAAGTACTCCGCCATCGTCAGCGCGGCCAGCGCGACGCGCAGGCGGGTGCCCGGCGGCTCGTCCATCTGGCCGAACACGAGCGCGGTCTTCGCGATGACGCCGGACTCGGTCATCTCCAGGAAGAGGTCGTTGCCCTCACGGGTGCGCTCCCCCACCCCGGCGAAGACCGAGACGCCGCTGAAGTTCTCGGCGACCCGGTAGATCATCTCCTGGATCAGGACGGTCTTGCCGCCGCCGGCGCCGCCGAACAGGCCGATCTTTCCGCCCTTGACGTAC
>JAFIHP010000354.1 GCA_017849335.1 Actinomycetales bacterium
CCCGATCCGGCGCTGGCGGCTCGCAGTTGGGCGTCGCTCGCCGACGGCACGCCGTTGGTCACTGTCGAGCGCCGCGACGAGGGCATGGTGGCCCTGTCCCACAACAGCGCCGCCATGCGCTGGTCGGCCTCGTCGAACCGCGACACGTGGTCGCGGTAGATGTTCATGATCGGGGCGTAGCTGCTGTAGAGCCGGTCGACAGGCCAGTTCGACCCGATGATGCAGTTGTCCGGTCCGAAGGTGTCCAGGCACGCATCGATCCAGCGCGCCAGCGACTCCGCGGTGAAGCGGGGGTCGGTCATGGCGAGACCGGAGATCTTGCACGTGACGTTCGGCGCCTTGGCCAGCTCCTGCAGGCCCCCCAGCCAGTTCCCGTAGTACTCGTCGTCGCGTTGGCGGGGGAACCCGATGTGCTCGAGGACGACCGGCAGCTCCGGGTGCCGGTCGGCCAGCTTGCGGGCTTCCGCCATGTTCTGCCACTCGCAGTCCATGTCGAGGACCAGGCCGCGCGCGGCCATGTCCGCCAGCGACTTCTCGCGCCGGTCGGTCGTCTCCTTCGCCGCGAGCGCCGGCTCGAGCGTGAAGTCGCGGAGCCCGACGAAATGCGGCGACGCCTCGCACTGCCGGGCGATCATCTCGGACGCATCGTCGCGACCCAGGTCGACGTCACCGACGATCGAGAACGGCAGCGGAGCGTCCTGGCGCATCCGGTGGAGCCACTTGGTCTCGAGCACCGGGTCCTCGGAGCCGATGGCCGCCTGCACGTGGACGAATCCGGCGACGTCGGCGAACCGCGACTCGGAGTAGTACGCGTCGACCTCGTAGGACAGCATCTTGATGGCGTCGATGTTGCCGATGATCGGGTGGTCGACGTCGTCGGCGATCCATACCCACTTCAGGCCCGGATCGGGGTTGCGGCGGTTCCAGAAGTGGACGTGGGTGTCGATGATCGGGAGACGGGTCATGCGTGGTCCCTTCCTGCTCGTCGTGTCGGCACGTGCTAGTTGTCCTCGGTCACCCGCAGCCGCACCTGGTCGAACCCGACGGCGGCCAGGAGCAGCACGCCGCGCGCGACGGTCTGCCAGAACGAGTCGAGGTTCATCAAGGTCATGCCGTTGTTCAGCACGCCGAGGATGATGACCGCGATGAAGGTCCCGAGGATCGTCCCGCGCCCGCCGGCGAGGCTCGCGCCACCGAGGATCACGGCGGTCACCACGGACAGCTCCAGGCCGGTCGCGGCCTGGGGCGACGCCGCACCCAGCTGCGAGACGAGCACGAGGCCGGCGAGCACGACAGCCGCGGCGGAGAGGATGAACCCGAAGAAGATGGCGGTTCGCGTGCTGATACCGGCGAGCCGGGCGGCGGCGGCGTTGGCACCGATCGCGTACATGCTGCGGCCGAACACCGTGTAACGCATGACCAGGGCCATCAGGATCATCACGGCGATGAACAAGAAGACCGGCAGCGGGATCTCCAGGATGGGCCGCGCGTTGCCGAGCGTGTCGAAGCCGTCGAGGATGATCGTCTGGCCGTCCGCGAGGATCTGACCGAGTCCGCGCAGGATGGCCAGCATCGCCAGGGTCGTGATGAACGCGTTGATGCGGAAGACCGTGACGCACACGCCGTTGACGATGCCGATCGCGGCGCCGGCGAGGATCGACAGGAGGATCCCCTGCCAGATGCCGTAGTTCAGCGCGCTCCAGGCCATCACGACGCCGATGAACGCCGCGCCGGATCCGACCGACAGGTCGAACTGGCCCGCCACCAGCAGGAGCGTCGCCGGTGCAGCGACGATCCCGATGACCGCGGCGCTGAACAGGACGTTGACCAGGTTGTCCCGCGTGAGGAAGAACTCCGACCGCGTCGTGAAGAAGACCATCAAGAGGATGAGGACGGCGGCGAGCGCCGCCGTCTCGGGCACCCGGCGCCGATGGCGCGGCACGCCCTCGGTGAACTCCGTCGCTCCGGGTGGAACCTGGTCCACGCTGCTCACATCACCCTCCAGAGGCCGCGATGAGGTTCGCGGTCGTCACGTCGTCGTTACGGAACTCCCCCACGATCTCGCCACGCGCCATGACGAGGACCCGGTCGGCGACCTGGATCGCCTCCTCGTAGTCCGAGGTCACGACGAGGATCGCCTTGCCCTGCGCGGCGAGGGATCGGAGGGTGGCATAGATGTCCTCGCGCGCACCGACGTCGACGCCGCGCGTCGGTTCGGCGAGCACGAGCGGGTTGGACTCACGCTCGAGCCACCGGCCCAGCATGACTTTCTGCTGGTTGCCACCCGACAGCCCGCTGATGGGCAGCGTCTCGGGACGGTTGGCCTTGACCTTGAGGACGTCGGACCAGCGCTCGTAGGCGTCGACCTCGACGGCCCGCGTCATGAACACGCGCGACTTCGCCAGCTTCGGCCAGGAGGCGGCCGCGAGGTTCTCCACGACCGGCCGGATCATGAGCAGGCCTTCGCGCTTGCGATCCGGCGGCAGGTATCCCACGCCGTGCGCGATCGCCTGCCCGGGGCCCGGAAGCGAGGCGGGTCGGCCGGCGACCGACAACGTTCCGCTCGACGGCTGCCTCAGCCCGAAGCAGAGCTCGGCGAGCTGGCTGGTGCCGCTTCCCAGCTTGCCGTAGACGCAGACCACCTCGCCCTGACGCACCGACATCGACACGTTCAGGACCTGGTCTCCGACGCTGACCGAGTCGAGCTCGATCATCGCCGGTCCGAGATCGGCCTCGTCGACCACGGCGGGCCGTCCGACGCTTCCGACGTCGCGGCCGACCATCGCCTGGACCATCTGCCTCCGGTCGACCGCCGACGTGTCGTCGACCAGCGCCACGCTGCCGTTGCGCAGCACCATGACCCGGTCGGACAGCTCGGTGACCTCGTCGAGCCGGTGGGTGATGTAGATGATGCAGACGCCGCGGTCGCGAAGGCGGCGCACCCACTCGAAGAGCTTGTGCACCTCCTGCTGCGAGAGCGCTGCGGTCGGCTCGTCCAGGATCAGCACGCGGGCCTGGTCGGCCAGCGCGCGGGCGATCTCGACGATCTGCCGCTCGCCGACCCGCAGGGTCGCCACCGTGGCGGACGGCGAGATGGACACCCCCATGGTGTCGAGGACGTCCTCCGCGCGGCGCTGGACCGCGCCCCAGCTGACGACACCCCCGCGGGTCGGCCACCGGCCCAGGCTGATGTTCTCGGCCACCGTCAGCGTTCCGGCGTCCTGGAACTCCTGGCTGATCATCCGCACGCCGAGGCGTCTGGCCGAGGCGGGCGTCAGGGACGAGTTGACGTCCGCGTCGATCTCGATCGTGCCGCTGTCCGCGGTGTAGTCGCCGGCCAGGATCTTGACCAGGGTGGACTTCCCGGCGCCGTTCTCGCCCAGGAGGGCGAGGATCGAGCCGCCGGTGGCGTCGAGGTCCACCCCATGGAGGACCTCGACGCCACCGAACGACTTGCGGATGCTGCGCATCCTGAGGGAGACGGGGTCTCCCGCGTGAGTCTGGACATCCGCGTTCATGAACAGTGAACCTACTGGGGGTAGATCTGGTCGATGTTGTCCTTGTTCACGGCCTCGTGCTTGGTCAGGAGGTCGCCG
>JAFIHP010000355.1 GCA_017849335.1 Actinomycetales bacterium
GCCTTGTCGTCGCGGATCGAGTTGATGAACTCGTTGGTGAACTCCTCGGAGCTGACGTACCGGACGTGCACGCCCGGATAGAGCGTCTGGGCGTAGTGGCCGATCGCGTGCAGGAGGTGGGTCTTCCCGAGTCCGGAGCCGCCGTAGATGAAGCGCGGGTTGTAGGCGCGGGCCGGTTGTTCGGCGACTGCGACGGCGGCCGCGTGGGCGAACCGGTTGCTCGAGCCGATGACGAACGTCTCGAACGTGTACTTGTCGTTGAGACGGTTGGAGGTGTCACGGGTCCCGGGGCCACCCGTGCCGGGGCGGAAGATCTCGGTGATCGGGCGCGGGGCCGGCGACTCCTCGGCGACCGGTTCGGCGAGCTGTTCGGTCGGCGCGTCGTCGGCCTGGGCCAGGCCCGGGTCGACCCGCACGGCGAGCTGGACGTCTTTGCCCAGGGCCGTGCTGAGTGCGTCGGTCAGGGCCGCGCGGAGCTTTCCTTCGAGCTGGTCCTTGGTCCAGTCGTCGGGCGCGGCCAGCAGGAGGGTGTCGTCGAGCAGGCCCATCGGCCGGGTCAGGCGCACGATCGCGCGCTGGCCAGGCGGCAGGACGCCGGCGCTGGTGAGCGACGCCATCGCGGCGTCCCACGCCTCGTCGACGCTCACGGCTGGTTCCACGGCCACCTCTCCGACAGTATCCACATGTTCGTCCACAGGTGATGAACGCAGCCGGGCGACCATAGCCAGCGGTGTCGGCGCGTCACAAGTGTGGCCGGGATCTGTGAGTTTGACCCTGAACCGGTCGGTTACGTACTCTGGAGCGCCCGGTGGACGCCGGCGCCGACTTCCCACGTACGTGCCAGGAGCCCCACCATGAAGCGCACCTTCCAGCCGAACAACCGCCGGCGTGCCAAGACGCACGGCTTCCGTCTTCGGATGCGCACCCGGGCCGGCCGCTCCATCCTCGCCGCTCGTCGGGCCAAGGGCCGCGTGCGGCTGTCCGCCTGATCTAGGCGTGCTCCCGGCCGCGAACCGTCTGCGGCGCGCGGCTGACTTCACCGAAACGAACCGGCGCGGCGCGCGGGCGACGCGCGGCCACGTGACCGCGGTGGTCGCCGTTCCCCAGAGCGGTGTCGCCTTCCCCTCCTCCTGTCCGCCTCAGGTCGGCCTCGTCGTGGGTCGACGCGTGGGCGGATCGGTCGTCCGTCACCGCGTGAGCCGCCGATTGCGTGCGGCGGCGGCCTCCGTCCTCGTCGACCTCCCCGCGGGCTGCACCGTCGTGCTGCGCGCGCATCCCGGTGCGGACGCCGACGCCTCGCTGGCCCGGGACGCGGTGGCCGCGATCCGCGGCGCCGCTGCCGTGGCCGATCGCCGGTCGCGCTCATGACGTCGGTCGTCGCCCGGGCACGCTGGGTCTGGGAGCACTCCCTCGGCTGGCTGCTGACCTGGGCGCTGATCCTGCCCATCCGCGGGTACCAGCGATGGATCTCGCCCTTGTCAGGCCCGAGCTGTCGGCTGCACCCCAGCTGCTCTCAGTACGCTGTTGTAGCGATCCGGCGGCACGGACCCATCAAGGGATTCGTGCTGGCGTGCTGGCGGTTGGTGCGATGCAACCCGTGGAACCGCGGTGGCGTCGACCCGGTTCCGGCTCGCGGACACTGGTTGCCGGACGTGCTGCCGGACGGGACACCTCGGCATGGAACGATGAGTACCCGCGGCCACGCGGACGCCCCCGGCTAGGAAGGCACGGCGAGCATGTTCATCCTCGACTGGCTGAAGGACGGCGTCAGCTGGATCCTCGTCATGTTCCACCAGCTGCTGTCCGCGATCGGGATGAACCCCGACAGCGGCTGGACCTGGACCTTCTCCATCGTCGGCCTGGTCGTCGTCATCCGGATCCTGCTGATCCCGTTGTTCGTCAAGCAGATCAAGGCACAGCGCGGTCTGCAGCTGATCCAGCCGCAGATGAAGGAGATCCAGAAGAAGTACGCCGGCGACAAGGAACGTCAGTCGCAGGAGATGATGAAGCTGTACCGGGAGACCGGTACGAACCCGCTCTCGTCGTGCCTGCCGATCATCCTGCAGGCGCCGATCTTCTTCGCGCTGTTCGGCGTTCTGCAGAGCATCGCCCAGTACAACCCGAGCGATCCCAACTACACCCCGCAGGGCGTGTTCCGCTGGGATCAGTACAACGAGCTGCTGACCAGTGCGCACGACGCGCAGATCTTCGGCGTCCCCCTGTACGGCACGTTCATGCACGCCGACGAGACGCCGAACCCGATCAACACGCGGATCCTCGCGATCGTGATGATCCTGCTGATGACGGCGACGACCTTCATCACGCAGCGCCAGCTCATCGTCAAGAACAGCGCACCGGACAACCCGATGGTCCGGCAGCAGAAGATCCTGCTGTACGTGTTCCCGCTGATCTTCGCGGTCTCGGGCATCAACTTCCCGATCGGCGTGCTCACCTACTGGTTCACGACGAACCTGTGGTCGATGGGCCAGCAGTTCTGGGTGATCCGCAACAACCCGCAGCCGGGCACTCCCGCGTTCGAAGCGCGGGAGCAACGCCGTGCGGCGAAGGCGGCGGCCAAGGCCGGTGCGACCCCTCCGGCGATCGAGACGATTCCCTCCGAAGATACCGACGGAGCGTCGGAAAACGGTGGGCGGCAGCAGCCCAAGCGAACCTCGCGCAGTCAGCGCAAGAAGAAGTAGGACGCAGTCCCTGCGTCCGGCCAGAACCGGAGACCTGAGTGACCGAAGAGACCGAGACGACCACGTCCCGCGCCGACCTGCTCCAGCGTGAGGGCGAGCTGGCGGCCGACTACCTCGAGGGCCTGCTCGACATCGCCGACCTGGACGGCGACATCGACATGGACATCGAGGGCAACCGCGCGATGGTGTCCATCGTGGAGGTCCAGGACGGTGAGCTCGGGCACCTGGTGGGCCGTAACGGCGCCGTCCTGGATGCGCTGCAGGAGCTCACGCGGCTGGCCGTCACCCGGGAGACGGGCGAGCGCTCACGGCTGATGCTGGACGTGGCCGGCTTCCGCGCCGCACGACGGGCTGAGGTCGAGAAGATCGCCCAGGACGCGGTTGCCGAGGCGGAGCGCACCGGCGAGCCGGTCCGGCTGCAGCCAATGCCGGCGTTCGAGCGCAAGATCGCCCACGATGTCGCGGCCCGAGCCGGGCTCGCCAGCGAGTCCGAGGGCGACGATCCGGCTCGTCGCGTCGTCATCCGGACTGCCTGACCGTCACCGCGCGATGGTTTCCCGTGAAACCGTGGCGCCGGACCCGCCCTCGCTGCCGGCCTGGCTGGAACCCGCCCGCGAGTCGCTTTCGCGCTACGCCGAGATCCTCGGAACCACCGCGGTGGAACGGGGCCTGATCGGACCGCGCGAGGTCGAGCGCCTGTGGGACCGGCACGTCTTGAACTGTGCCGTCGTCGCCGAGCCCGGTGGACCGTGGATTCCGGACGGCGCGCGGTGCGTGGACGTCGGCTCAGGAGCCGGACTTCCGGGACTGGTGTGGGCGATCTCCCGGCCGGACATCGAGGTCGTGCTGGTTGAGCCGCTGCTGCGGCGCAGCACCTTCCTCACCGAGGCCGTGGAACACCTGCAGCTGTCCGAACGCGTCGAGGTCATCCGCGCGCGTGCTGAGGACAGCCCAGCGCTTGTCGGCACGTTCGATGTCGCGACCGCCCGGGCTGTCGCGCCGCTGCCGCGGCTGCTCGCGTGGACAGTCCCGTTGCTGCGTCCTGGCGGCCGTCTGGTCGCCTTAAAGGGGCGCTCAGCGGCGGAGGAGGTCGCGGCTGCCGCCGCGGAGATCGCCGCGTGCGGACTCGTCGACGTGCAGGTGACCTCGGCGGGCGAGGGGATCATCGACCCTCCCACTGTCGTCGTCGTCGGACGAGCGGGTGCGGCACAATGAGGCCCGTGACCATGACCCCGGCGATCCGACTCGTCCCGAATGTTTCACGGGAAACACGTCCGAGCCTCGGATCCGCCAGTCGCCCGGCTTCGCAGTCGTGACCCGCATCATCACCGTCGCCAACCAGAAGGGTGGCGTCGGCAAGACGAC
>JAFIHP010000356.1 GCA_017849335.1 Actinomycetales bacterium
CTGCAGGTTCTCGTCGATCGAGGCGAGGAAGTCCTGCGTGGTCTGCCACGGCTGGTCCGGGCCGATGAGCAGGGCGAGGTCCTTGGTCATCTTGCCCTCCTCGACCGTCTCGACGCACACGCGCTCGAGGGTCTGCGCGAAGGCCGAGACCTCCGGGGTCCCGTCCAGCTTGCCGCGGTGCTCCAGGCCCCGGGTCCAGGCGAAGATCGACGCGATCGGGTTCGTCGACGTCGGCTGACCCTTCTGGTGCTGGCGGTAGTGCCGCGTCACCGTGCCGTGCGCGGCCTCGGCCTCGACCGTGCGGCCGTCCGGGGTCATGAGCACGCTGGTCATCAGGCCGAGCGAGCCGAAGCCCTGCGCGACGGTGTCCGACTGCACGTCGCCGTCGTAGTTCTTGCAGGCCCAGACGTAGCCGCCCTCCCACTTCATGGCGGCGGCGACCATGTCGTCGATGAGCCGGTGCTCGTAGGAGATCCCGGCCGCCTCGAACTCCGCCTTGAACTCGGTCTCGTAGACCTCGGCGAAGATGTCCTTGAACTGGCCGTCGTAGGCCTTGAGGATCGTGTTCTTCGTCGACAGGTACACCGGATACCCGCGGTTGAGGCCGTAGCGCATCGACGCACGGGCGAAGTCCCGGATCGACGCGTCGAGGTTGTACATGCCCATGGCGACGCCCGCGCCGGGGAAGTCGAAGACGTTGAACTCCATCGGCTCCGAGCCGTCGGCCGGCTGGATCGTCATCGGTGGCGTTCCGGCGTACGGGACCTTGAAGGTGGCCGCCTTGCCCTGGTCGCCGAAGGCGGGTCGGCAGACGATGATCGGCTTGGTCCAGCCGGGCACGAGCCGGGGGATGTTGCTGATGATGATCGGCTCGCGGAAGATCACGCCGCCGAGGATGTTGCGGATCGTGCCGTTGGGCGACTTCCACATCTTCTTCAGGCCGAACTCCTCGACCCGCGCCTCGTCGGGCGTGATGGTCGCGCACTTGACGCCGACGCCGTACTGCTGGATCGCGTGCGCCGAGTCGATCGTGACCTGGTCGTCGGTCGCGTCGCGGTGCTCGATGCCCAGGTCGTAGTACTTCAGGTCGACGTCGAGGTACTTCAGGATCAGCTCGTCCTTGATGAACTGCCAGATGATCCGGGTCATCTCGTCGCCGTCGAGCTCGACGACGGGGTTGGTCACCTTGATCTTGGTCATGGGGCTCCTCACAGGTCCTTGACGTCGGCCTGCTTGGCCTTGACGGCCTCGTAGGCCTCGACCAGCAGGGTCTTCTCGTTGTCGGTCAGGGGGGTCTCGACGATCCGCCGGATGCCGCCGGCGCCGATCTCCGCCTCGACGCCCAGGTAGGCGCCGGACAGGCCGTACTCGCCGTCGACCCACGCGCAGACCGGCATGACGGCGCCCGAGTCCTCGTGCACCGCCTTGGCCATGCGGGCGGCGGCCGCGGACGGCGCGTAGTAGGCGGAACCGGTCTTGAGCAGCGCGACGACCTCGGCGCCGCCGTTGCGCGTGCGCACGACGAGCTCCTCGATCTCGTCCGCCGAGAGCAGGTCCGACAGCGGCTTGCCGTCGACGGTGCACGCGGAGGCGACCGGAACCATGGTGTCGCCGTGCGAACCCAGCGTCAGCGTCGTGACCGATGCGACCGGAACGCCCAGCTTCTCGGCGACGAAGTTCGTGAACCGGGCGGTGTCGAGCATGCCGGCCTGGCCGATGACGCGCGCGTGCGGGAAGCCGGTGACGATCTGCGCGAGCGCGGTCATCTCGTCCAGCGGGTTGGCCACGTTGATGATGACGGCCTCGGGCGCGTAGGTCGCGACGTTCTCGGCGACCGCCCGCATGATCTTGGCGTTGGTCTCGATCAGGTCCATGCGGCTCATGCCGGGCTTGCGCGGCAGGCCCGCCGTAATGACCACGATCTCCGAGCCGGCGATGGCCTCGTAGCCCTCGCCGTTCGGGCCGGTCGTCTGGCCGACGAGCTTCGTCTCGAAGCCCTCGATCCACCGGGACTGGTTCATGTCGAGCGCGAGCCCCTCGGGCTTGCCCTCGATCACGTCGGTCAGGACGACCGTGTCGAAGATGTCGTACTCGGCGAGCCGCATCGCGGTCGTCGAGCCGTAGAACCCTGCACCGATGACGGTGACCTTGCCGCTGCGTGACATGACGTGCCGATGCCTTCCGACGGGAGTGGGTGGCGAGCGAAGAAATCTTGACGTCAAGATATCGCAGGTCCGGCCGCGGTTGCCGGGCGGGCGGCCGCGCACACGTCCCGCGATGAGTGGCTATGACGTGTCTGCGAGGTCGCACGCGCGCGTTGAGTGGTGAGGCGTGGCCCCGTGCGAGCGAAGCGAGCGGGCCACACCTCACCACTCAACAATCGTGCTACGCGGTGCGATCCCCGGCCGCGCGTCCGGCGTAGGTCGCGATGTCGAGCACGAAGCCCAGACCGACGACCACCCAGCCGATTCCGTCGACCCCGCCGAAGGGGGCCCAGGCCGCGACGTACGCCAGGGTCGTCCACGGCAGCACGATCAGTCCGGCGAGCGGCCACCAGAAGCTGTCCCCGAACGCCGCCGTGACCCGCGGGGTGAAGATCCACGCCCACAACAGCGCGAGCCGCGGCCCGAGGAACCCGAGCACGAGGATGAAGCAGCACATGGGCGGAGCGTAGGGCCACCCGACCGCGACGCGCCGACGATCGTTCGAGGAGTTCGTGGGCCCGCCGGTAGGCTCGCACGCGTGATCGGGGTTACCGACGCGGACGAGTCGGACGAGGTTCTGGCGTTCATCGCCGAGCGGCGGGGACCCGTCCTGCGAGCCGCGATCGACGACCTCGCGGCAGCCCCTGTCGACGACCTCCCGGACGTCACGCATCGGCTCCACGGGATTCTCGGGTCGTACGGCCTGGACGAGGCGCACGAGTACATCGCGGCGCTCGCCGAGCTCCTGGCGGACGCGGATGTAAGCGCGGCTCAGGCGCAGGCGGCGCGGGAGAGCACGGTGGTCGAGCTGAGGCGGCTCGCGGACGAAGGGGGAGCATGAGCGAGTCCGTCCTGGTCATCGACGACGCCGCCGAGGTCCGCGAGCTGCTGTCGGTCGCGCTGCGCGGCGCCGGCTACCGCGTGGTCGAGGCGGACAGCGGGCCGGCCGGGATCGAGGCGTACCACGCGCACCAGCCTGATCTCATCCTGCTGGACATCGGGCTCGGCTCGATGGACGGCCTCGAGGTGTGCCGCCAGCTGCGCGCCGTGAGCTCGGCGCCGATCATCTTCCTCACCTCCCGGGCGGACGAGGTCGACGAGCTCGTCGGATTCGCGGCCGGCGGCGACGACTACGTGACCAAGCCCTTCTCGCCCAAGGTCGTGGTCGCGCGCGTCGGCTCGCTGCTGCGCCGCCAGCAGCGTGCGGCGACCGACGATCGCACGCGGTTCGAGGCCGGGCCGCTCGTGGTGGACACCGAGTCCCGGACGACGCTGCTCGACGGCTCGGCCATCCACCTGACCCGGACCGAGTTCGACCTGCTCACGGCCATGATGGAGAACCCCGAGCGCGTGTGCACGCGGGAGATGCTGCTCGAGCGCGTCTGGGGCGAGTGGTTCGGCGACACCCACGTCGTCGAGGTCCACATGTCGCGGTTGCGCAACAAGGTGACGGCCGCGGGCGGCCCCAAGATCGGCACCGTCGTCCGCGGCGTCGGCTGGCGGCTCGGCGTCTCCTAGGTCTCGCCGCCCTACGTCAGGCGACGCGCGGACGCCCACCGCTCGAGCTCCCGGCGGTTGGACAGCTGGAGCTTGCGGAGCACGGCCGACACGTGCGTCTCGATCGTCTTGACCGAGAGGAACAGCTCGGCCGCGGTCTCGCGATACGTGTAGCCGCGGGCGATGTACCGCATGACCTCCCGCTCGCGCGGCGTCAGCCGGTCCAGGTCGTCCGGCTCGCCCTCGGCCGGGTCGGCGGACGTGTCCGTCGCACCGGCGGCGAACGCGTCGAGCACGAACCCGGCGAGCCGCGGCGAGAACACCGCGTCACCGGCCGCGATCCGCTCGACCGCCGCACGCAGGTCCTCGCCGCTGATCGCCTTGGTGACGTAGCCGCGCGCGCCGCCGCGCACGACCGACACGACGTCAGCCGGGGCGTCGCTGACCGAGATCGCCAGGAACCTCGTCGCCGGCGCCGACTCCGCGCACGCGTCGAGCACCGCCCGTCCGTCCCCTCCCGGCAGGTGCACGTCGAGGAGGACCACGTCCGGCTGCTGCGCGGTCACGACCCGGACGGCCTCGTCGACGTCCGCCGCCTCGCCGACCACGTCCACCCCGTCCCCGAGCTCGGCGCGCAGCCCGGAGCGGACCAGTGCGTGGTCGTCGACGAGCACGACCCGCAGGCGCCGACCGTCGTTCACGCCGACACCACCGGGAGCCGGAGGCGGACCTGCGTGCCGGCACCGGGTGCCGTGACGATCTCGGCGGTGCCGCCGTTGCGCGCCATGCGTCCGACGATCGACTCGCGCACCCCGCGCCGATCCGGTGGCACGTCGTCCACGACGAAGCCGGGACCGCGGTCGCGCACGAACACCTCCACGACCGACTCGTCGACCTCGGCGAAGACCGACACCGCTCCCCCGCCGTGGCGCGCCGCGTTGACCATCGCCTCGCGCGTCGCGGCGACGAGAGCGCCCACCCGGGAGTCGATCGGGGCGTCGCCGACCGTGACGACGTCGACCGTCGCGCCGTAGCTGACCTCCACCTCCGCCGCGGCGCGCTGCAGGGCGGCGGACATCGACCGCTCGGAGTCCCCGGTCGGCGTGTACAGCCATGACCGCAGCGCACGTTCCTCGGCGCGTGCCAGCCGCATCACCTGGTCGGGGTCCCCGACGTTCCGCTGGATGAGCGTGAGCGTCTGCAGGACCGAGTCGTGCACGTGCGCGGCGAGCTCGGCCCGCTCCGTCTCGCGGATCAGGGCACGGCGCTGCTCGACCTGGTCGGTGTAGCGCCGGTACGCCCACGGGAAGGCGACGACGCCGACACCCGCCATCAGGACCAGCGCGGTGACGAGCGCCTGCACCGCGGCGACCGGACCCGAGCGGCCGACCAGCAACGCCAGGCCGCCCAGGCCGACGAGCGTCACTCCGACGACCAGACGCCACCGTCCCGCTGTCGCCGTCGACGCCGCGGTGTCCTTGGCCAGCCGACCCGCCCGGCTCGCCCAGCGGGACCGCTGGGTGTCGTCGGCCTGCTGCCACACCAGCGCGGCGCCGACGAGCGCCAGGAGCAGCGGCGGGATCATGCCGCCCAGCACGTCGACGCCCAGCGCCGCGAGCAGCAACAGCACGCCGACGACGGCCGTCGCCAGCAGGACCAGCCGCATCCCGTCGGCGCCCCGGTCACGATCGGGCCGATCGTCGGACTCCGTCTCGCTGATCGGAAGCGTGATCCACAGCGCCGCGTACAGCACGATCCCGACTCCGCCCGAGACGGCGAGCACGACGAAGGCGGCGCGGACGAGCCAGGTCGGGAGCCCGAGGTGATCGGCCAGGCCACGCGCGACGCCCGCCGCGATCCGGCCGGACACCGGTCGGGTCGCGCGGCGGGCCTCGGTCGGGGCCACGGCTGGGGCCTGTGCGCTCACTGCTCGATCATGCCGGTCGAGCCTGCCCGATGCACCAGGGTCGTACCCCGAGCTCGGCGACCGGAGTTCAGGGGTCGCCTCAGGGGCGTTCCCCGATGTGCGCGCCCCCGGGTCGACCGCAGGCTGGCACCATGAGCGAACAGACCATGACCGACATCCCTTCGTCGCCGACGCCCCCGCCGCGCCCGAGTCGGCCGCCGCTTCGGCGCTCCGACGACCGCGTGCTCGGCGGTGTCGCCGGCGGCGTCGCCCGCTGGCTCGACATCGACCCGACGATCGTGCGCGTCGTCCTCGCGGTACTGGCCGTCTTCGGCGGATCCGGCATCCTGCTGTACGCCCTCGGGTGGCTCCTGATCCCCGCACAGGACGCGTCCGTCAGCGCGGCTCAGGACCTGCTCGACCGGGCCGGACGGCCCGGGTCGGCGAACCGGGTCCTGCTGATCGTCCTCGGCGTGTGCGTCGCGGTGTTCGCCGCGGCGTCGGTCGGCACGGTCTGGTTCGTCGGCGGGCCCGGTGGCTTCCTGTCGGGCGGCACCATGCTGCTGCTGGTCACCGGCGGCCTGGTGGCCTGGCTGCTCATCCGTGACCAGCGCACCGCGGCGCCCCGGCCGGCGTCAGCACCGACCACGCCGCCCGCGCCCGTCCCGACCGCCTCGCAGTCCGCGCCCGAGGTGCCCGACGTGCCGGTCGGGCCGGACGTCCCGACGACAGCCGTCGCCGTCCCGGCGGACACCCTCGTGGCCCCGGTCGGCTTCGCGTACGGCGGCACCGGCGGCGGGTACGCCGGATATGCGCCGACTCCGCAGCCTGTCGCACCGAGGCCCCGGCGCCCCCGGTCCTACCTGGGCCTGACCGTCCTGAGCGTGGCACTGCTGGTCATTGGCGCCATGACGGCGCTGGACCTGACCGACGTCGTGTCCTTCGAGCCGGTCGTCGTGCTCGCCACCGGCCTGGGCATCCTCGGCATCGGGATGATCGTCGGCGCCTTCGCCGGCCGCGCCACCTGGTTGTTGACGATCGCGATCCCGCTGGCGATTCTCACCGCCCTCGTGGCCGTGGTCCCCGCGCAGCGGATCGGCATCGGCGGGACATCCGCCGGCAGCGTCCGCTGGCAGCCGACGACAGTGGCCGACGCCTCTGCCACGCACCGGCTGGGATTCGGGGAGGCCACCCTCGACCTGCGCGACCTCCCGCCCGGCACGAACGTGCTCGAGCCCGTCACCGCCCGCGTCGGCGTGGGTCGGCTCGTCGTGCTCCTGCCCGACGACATGACGGCATCGGTCGACGCCTCGGTCGGTGGCGGCCAGATCCGGATCGACGGGCAGCCGCGGGTCGAGGGCATGGACCGTTCGCTGACGGCCACGATCCCTGCCCTCGACGGGCCGGCATCGTCAACCGCGTACCTGGACCTCGAGGTCGGCTTCGGAACAGTGGAGGTGTCGCATGGCTAGGCATCCGTTCGACCTGGTGGCGTTCGTGTTCGGGCTGCTCGTGACCGGGTTCGCGGCGGCGTACATCGTCGGCGCCTACACCGACGTGCGACTGGACCCGCGGCTGGTGGTCCCGCTGCTCCTGGTGGGTGCGGGAGCCGTCGGGCTGGCCGCCTCGCTCGTCGCGCAGCGTCGCAGCAACCACAGCGACGACGTCCCCGCCCGCGTCGACCAGGGCTGATCTCAGTCTCGCCGAGTGCGTCCGTCCAGGAGGCGGACGCACTCGGCGTGGTCGACCCGCAAGCCGAAGTCGTTCAGCAGGATCGCCGCGAGCTCGTCCGGGTCGTCGATCCGGCGGCTCTCGACCCCGTCCGCACGGATCACCCAGTAGTCCCGGTCGCGCAGCGACCGGGTCTCGCCGTCTCGCAGCGTGGAGGCGACGAGCACCTGGACGAAGTGGGCGTCCGGGTGCCGGTGGGAGTAGAAGTGGCCCAGCTCGCAGTCGGACTCCCCGTACGGCGCCAGCTCGAAGCGGTACATCGGCGCGAGCTCGTCGGCGCCGCCGCCGTAGGTCGTCCACGTCGACGGACCGGTCTGCCCGAGTCGGAAGCGGCGCCAGGGCTCGCCCACCGCCTCGCCGTCGAACGGCACCGCGGCGGTCGGACCCTGGGGGCCGAAGCCGACATCCACGAGGTAGCGATCGCCGTCGATCTCCACGACCGTCACCCGGTGGGTCAAGGGCGGGTGCTCGGCACCGCTGAGCAGGACACGAGCCAGGTACATCGTGGGCGCGAATCCCAGCTCGGCCAGCACCTCGTGCATCAGCAGGTTCTGCTCGAAGCAGTAGCCGCCACGCCGGCGCACGACGAGACGATCGTGAACGGCTGCCAGGCCCAGCGGGAGATCGTCGCCGAGCTGGACGCCGACGCTGCCGAACGGGAAGGTCGCGACATGCCGGCGGACCAGCTCGTCGGCCAACTCCCTCGACGGCGGGCCTGGTTCGATCCCCAGCACGTCGAGGTACTCCGCGACCAGGTCGGAGCGCTCGGTCATGGGCACACCCTGGCAGAGGACGCCGGCTGCCCGGCCGCGCGGGCCGGGCAGCCGGCGTCGTTCCTCAGGCGTCGACGGCCGCGTGGTCCGTCGCGGTCCCGGCGACGACCTCCGCCGGCGGACCGGCGTGGACCTCGATGCGCCGGGCCTTCGCCTTCGCCGCGACCGGGACGGTCACGGTGAGCACGCCGTTCTCGTAGGTCGCATGGATCCCGTCGGGGTCGATACCGTCCCCGAGCGCGAGCTGCCGCTGGAACGTCCCTGTCGGACGCTCCCCGGCGATCCACTCCGCCGACTCGTCGGCCAGCCCGGTCCGCTCGGCGCGGATCGTCAGCAGGCCGCTGTCGACGTTGACGTCGACCGAACCCGGGTCGACCCCGGGCAGGTCCGCCTTGACGACGTAGTGGTCACCGGACCGGTACAGGTCCATGGGCATGAATCGCGGGGCGCGCCGGGTACCGGCTGCGGCGCCGAGCACCTGCTCGGCGAGCCGGTCCATGTCGCGGAACGGGTCGAATCGCAGCACCGCCATCTGTGAACCTCCTTGCCACGAGTGGTGTCGAAGTCCGCTTCCGTCTCACGCGGACACGTCGATTCTAGCACTCGACAGCAGAGAGTGCTAACGGCTCACTCGGGGCGGGCAGGCTGCCAGCCGTCGGCGTAGGCGCGCGCCCGGGCCGCCTCGACGGCCTCCTCCAGCGCGGCCGTGTCGTACGCCCCGCGGTGCCGTCGGCCGTTCACGAAGAACGTCGGCGTCCCCCGAACGCCACTGAGGTCCGCCGACTCCAGGTCGGCCTCGATCCGGTCCGCGTGCGCGTGCCGCCTCAGCTCGGCGGCGAAACGCGGGACGTCCAGGCCCAGCTCCCGGGCGTAGTCGAGCAGGTCCTCCGGCTTCAGTGCCTCCTGCCGGTCGAGCAGGAGGTCATGCATCTCCCAGAACGCCCCCTGATCAGACGCCGCCTCCGCGGCCTCGGCGGCCAGCTGCGCGCGCGGGTGGACGTCGCGCAGGGGCAGGTGCCGCCAGACGTAGCGCACGTCGAGCTCGTCGGCGAGCAGCTGCCGGACGAACGGCTCGGCTTGACCGCAGTAGGGACACTGGAAGTCGCCGTACTCGACGACCGTCACCGGCGAGTGCGCCGGCCCCCGGACGTGGTCGCGCTCCGGGTCGACCGGCTCGACCAGGTCGACGAGATCCGCGACGTCGCCGAGCAGCGCCCGCGCCCGCCGACGGGTCGGCAGCAACGCCGTCACCCGGAAGACCAGCCAGGTGACCAGGCTCGCGACGACGGCTGCGGCCACGATGCCGATCTTGGCTTGCTCGAGCGCCGGGCCCTCGAACGCGATCGCCGCGATCAGCAGGCTGATCGTGAAGCCCACGCCGGACACCGTGCCCGCGCCGAGGACGGCCGCCCAGCCCACGGCCGGGCGAAGCCGACGCCGGCTCAGTCGCGTGACCAGCCACGAGCCCGCGACCACGCCCACGGGCTTGCCGACGACGAACGCCAGGATGACGCCCCAGGTCAGCGGTGAGGTCGCAGCCGCGCGCAGGCTGTCGGCGTTCAGCACGATGCCGCCGTTGGCGAGCGCGAACAACGGCACGATGACGAAGCTCGTCCACGGGTGGAACCGGTCCTGGAGCCGGTCGTTCGCGGGCAGGGCGGCCTGCACCCCCGCGAGCGCCGACCGGGCCAGCTCCGGCGTCGGCTGCTCGCGGAAGTCGCGGAAGAGGTCGGTCGCCTCCTCGAGGCGGTCACGGGAGACCGGCCGGGCCAGGACGAGCAGGCCGAGGACGAGGCCGATCACGACCGGGTCGACACCGGCATCGTGCAGTCCCAGCCACGCGACGACGGCCAGGCCGAGGTAGACCAGGCCGGAGCGCACACCCAGCCGCTTCAGGACGACGACGAGCAGGACGACGGCGACCGCGACGAGGAGCGGCACCACCTGGACGTCGCCCGCGTAGACCGTGGCTATGGCGACCAGGGCGATGACGTCGTCGGTGATGAGGACCGTCAGGAGGAACGCGCGCAACCGGTCCGACAGTCGCGGACCGGCCAGGGCGAGGACGCCCAGGGCCAGAGCCGTGTCGGTCGACAGGGCGACACCCCATCCGTGGGCGGCATCCACGGACTGGGCGACCACGACGAAGATGACCGCGCTGACCGCCATACCCACGACGCCGGCGACGACGGGCTGGATCACGCGCCGTCGTTCCCGCAGCTCTCCGACGTCGAACTCGCGTCGGGTCTCGAGCCCGACGACGAAGAAGTAGAAGGCCATCAGGCCGGAGTTGATCCACTCGACCGCCGGCATGGCCAGGACGTGGTCGCCCCAGCCGACGACGACCTCGGTGTGCCAGACGTGCGCGTACCCGTCCGGGTCCAGGTTCGCCCACACGAGGGCCGCGACGAAGGCGGCGATCAACGCGACCGAGCCGCTGCTTTCGGTGCGGACGAAACGACGCAACGGGATCTGCCGCGCCCACGACCAGCGGGTCGTTCCGGCGGGAGGGACGCTGGTCACCGGGACATCCTGCCCGGACGACGGGCGCCTTGACAGGGGCGCACGCCTCCGCTGCAATATATTGCATGCCAGTGCCCGCGCAGAGCCTGCCGCCGCGCACCCTGCTGCGGGACGACGTGTACGCCCGCGTCCGCGACCTGATCATCGACGGCACGCTGGCTCCCGGGGAGCAGGTGCGCGACGGCGAGCTGGCGACCTGGCTCGGCGTGAGCCGCACCCCGGTCCGTGAAGCACTCCTGCGGCTGGCGTCGGCCGGCCTGGTGGTCGCCCGGCCGGGGCGCGCGACCTACGTCACCACCCTCGACGATCGGGCGACGCGCCACGCGCAGTCGGTCGTCGCCGCCATGCACCGGCTGGCCGTGCTGGAGGCCGTCGGCCAGCTCACGGCCGACGACCTGGACCGGATGCGCGAGGCGAACAGGCGTTTCGCCCGCGCGATCCGCGACGGAGACGTCGACGCGGCCCTCGCCGCGGACGACGACCTCCATCAGGTCCCCGTCGACGCCTCGGGCAACGCCGCCGTCGCCGCCGTGCTGGAGCAGTTCACGCCGCTCCTGCGCCGCGCCGAGCGGCTGCGCTTCTCCTCCCTTCCCGGTCGGGCGTCGGTCGCACGCCACAACCGCCTCATCGACCTCTGCGCGGCCGGTGACGCCGACGGTGCGGCCGAGGTGTCGTGGCAGACCTGGCGAACCCTCGCGCTGGACCACCGCGCCCTGGTGTCCCCCACCGAGACCGAGACCGAGACCGAGACCGACGAGACCACGACAGAGAGGGCCCGCTGAGATGAGCCTGGCCGACTTCCCCCGCTACCCGCTGACCTTCGGGCCCAGCCCGGTCCACCCCTTGCCGCGGCTGAGCGCCCACCTGGGCGGAGCCCAGGTCTGGGCCAAGCGCGAGGACTGCAACTCCGGTCTCGCCTACGGCGGGAACAAGACCCGCAAGCTGGAGTACCTGGTGCCGGATGCCTTGGCACAGGGCGCGGACACGCTCGTCTCGATCGGCGGGGTGCAGTCGAACCACACCCGACAGGTCGCCGCCGTGGCCGCCAGCCTGGGCCTGAAGGCCGTCCTCGTCCAGGAGGCGTGGGTCGACTGGCCGGACGCCGTGAACGACCGTGTCGGCAACATCCTGCTGTCACGGGTCATGGGGGCCGAGGTCCGGCTCGACCCCGCGGGCTTCGACATCGGCTTCCGGGACTCGTGGACCCAGGCGCTCGACGACGTCCGGGAGCGCGGCGGGGTGCCCTACGGCATCCCGGCCGGCGCCTCGGACCACCGGCTCGGAGGGCTGGGCTTCGCGAACTGGGCGTACGAGGTCCAGCAGCAGGAGGCCGAGCTGGGCGTCTTCTTCGACACGATCGTCGTGTGCACCGTCACCGGGAGCACGCACGCCGGCATGATCGCCGGCTTCGCCGGGCAGGACCGGCCACGACGCGTCATCGGAATCGACGCCTCCGCCACGCTGGACAAGACGCGCGCACAGGTCGAGCGCATCGCGCGGAGCACGGCGGCCCTGATCGACCTCGGCCGCGACCTGCGCGACGACGAGATCACCGTCCTGGAGGGATGGGCGGGCGACCGCTACGGCATCCCGGTCGAGTCGACGCTCGACGCGATGCGACTGGTCGGCCGGCTCGAGGGCGTGATCCTCGACCCCGTGTACGAGGGCAAGTCGATGGCCGGCCTGATCGACCTGGTCACGAGCGGGGAGATCCACAAGGACTCGACCGTGCTCTACGCGCATCTCGGCGGCCAGCCGGCGCTCAACGCCTACAGCGCTCTGTTCCGGGGCTGATGACCTGAGCCGCCCGGGCCCCTAGCCTTCGCCCATGACGCGCCTGCGCATGGCCCTGGCCACCCTCCTCGCCGCCGCGAGCACGTTCGCCCTGGCCGCACCCGCGACAGCGCAGGTACCGCCGATCCCCCGGATCGACGTCCCCGGCCAGGCGACGGCGATCTACGGCGTCCGGAACACCCTCCCGCCGTTGTCCGCTCCGACGACGTACGCGGCCGGCCCCGGGATGGCGGCCCAGATCCAGGCCTTCCGCGCGTCCGGCGCCTACCAGCGGGAGCAGCGTGTGGTCGCCTTCTACGCGAGCCGGTTCCAGGCTCAGTGGATCCGCCGACACTGCCCCGGCGCGAAGGGGCATGCCGCCGACCGCTGCCCCGACGGCCGCCGGCCGGCGGCCGTGTTCGACATCGACGACACGCTCGTCAGCTGGTACGCGCTGTACGCCAGCACGGGCTTCACCTACACGACGGCGATCGCGGAGCAGGCGATCGACGGCTGTGCCACACCGCGGATCGCTCCCGTGGTGCAGTTCTACCGGGACACGATCTCCCGGGGGGTGACGCCGTTCCTCATCACCGGTCGCAACGACTCCGACCGGGCCGCCACCGAGTCCTGCCTGGCGCGGCTCGGGATCCGGGGCTACCACGAGCTGGTGATGCGGACGAACGCGCAGGAGTCCTTGACGGCGACGGCCTACAAGAGCGCGGCGCGCAACGACATCGAGGCCGCGGGGTACCGGATCATCACGTCGATCGGGGACCAGGTCAGCGACTCCGCGGGCGGCTACACGCGCCGCGGATACCTGCTGCCGAACCCCATGTACTTCATCCCCTAGGACGCGCTTGCTCTAGGTCGCGGCGAGGACCGCGACCCCCCGACGGGCGAGAGCGGCCACCGGCGGACGGCAGGCGGGCGCATCCTCCGCCGGACGGCCACCGGAGCGGTCCAGCACCGACCGCAGCACCTGCGTCGCCTGCTCGTGCAGCTCGCGCAGCGGGCGGTTGCGGTGCTTACGGGTACCGAGGTCCACCTGCGCCACCGAACCCGGACCGACCAGCTCGGCGACGTCGATGAGCAGGCCGACCTCCACGCCGTAGTCGACCTCGAAGGCGATGCGCTCGGCGACCTGGCGCCGGATCGCGTACTCGCCACCCAGCGGCTGGCGGATGTGCGAGAGCTCGGGGAACTGAAGCCGCAGGGCCGGCCGGGCCGTCAGCTCGGTCACGCGTCCGCCCTCCCCGGCGACGCCGCCGAGCGAGCGGTTGTACGACGCCTTCACGAGCGCGACGCGTTCGTCCAGCAGCAGCGGCCGTACCAGCGCGACGACGTAGTCCGAGCTGAACGCCTCGAGGTCGGCATCGACCCACACGACGATGTCTCCACGGGAGGCGAGGAGCGATCGCCACAGGACGTCGCCCTTCCCGACGGCGGGACCGAACTCGGCCGCCACGTCGTCGGCGCTGACCACACGGGCGCCGGCGCGCTCGGCGACGGCTGCCGTGCCGTCCGTCGATCGGTGGTCCATCACCACGATCTCGTCGACCAGGCGGGTCGACTCGACGAGGTCGCGATGGATCGCCGCCACGATCCGGCCGACCGTCTGTGCCTCGTTCCGGGCCGGGATGCACACGCTCACCGTGCGCGTCCCCTTGGCCTCGGCGAGAAGGCGTGCCTGTCCCTGCTCCCGGGTCGACGACGTGCGACGAAGTGGCATGGCTCCTCCTGCGTGCTGGCGATCGGTACCCGCCCACCCTCGCCCGCCGATCTCGCAGAGCCGTGTCCACCGTGTCGCATCTGTGTCGCATCCCCGTGGTGAACCGGTCCGCCCGCGCCGCACGCGGCGGTGCCCGTGCACGTCGGCCGTCCGAGCGGGGTTGAATGGTGGGCATGCAGCGTTCGGTCATGGTCGTCGAGGACGACACGGCGATCCGACTCGTCCTCCGCACGAACCTCGAGGACGAGGGCTACCAGGTCGTCGAGGCCGAGACCGCCGAGCAGGCGCTCGTCCTCAACGTCGACCGCAAGGCCGACGTCGTGCTGGTTGACCTGCGCCTGCCCGGAATCCACGGCCTCGACCTGGTGCGGAGCCTGCGAGCGACGAGCCAGGTCCCGATCATCATCGTCACGGCCCAGACCGACAGCCACGACGTCGTCGCCGGGCTCGAGGCCGGTGCCGACGACTACGTCACGAAGCCGTTCGTCGCCAAGGAGCTCATGGCGCGGATCCGCAGCCAGATCCGCCGTACCACCCCACCGGAGGACGTCCCGGCCGGAGTCCTGGTGTGCGGACCGATCGAGCTGCACCCCGAGACGGCCGAGGTGCTGCGCGACGGCGAACCGATCGCGGTCTCCCGGATCGAGTTCTGGGTGCTGGCCGAGCTGATCGCGGCGCGGGGGCGCGTGCTGTCACGCGACTACCTGCTGCGTCAGGTCTGGGGCTACGGCAACGCCGGTGACGGCCGGGTCGTCGACAACCTCGAGTACCGGCTGCGCAGCAAGATCGAGACCGACCCGGCGAACCCGCAGCTGCTGACCACCGTGCGCGGGTTCGGCTACCGGATGCGCCCGTGAGGCTGCGCCTACGCACGCGCGTGGCGTTGTCGTTCGCGCTCTTGTCGCTGCTGGTGGCCGGCACGGTCTCGGCCGCGACCTACGTGTTCGCGAGCTGGTACCTGCTCGGCCAGCGCGAGACGTCGGCGCTGACCCGCGCCGCCCTGGACTCGCGGGCAGCCAGCGCGTACCTGACGACCGGGCTGGATCCCAGCGACGCGCTCGGCCAGATCCCCTCGGTCGGCACGTCGCAGCCGATGATCCAGGCGGCCGGCGTCTGGTACACCTCGGGCGTCACGGTGCAGCCGGACGCGCTCCCGGCGGGCCTGCTGGAGGCGGCGAAGGGCAACGGCGCGACCCAGCGCTTCCGCGTCGCGGACGACGCGTACTACGTGGTCGCGATCCCGGTCGAACAGGGCACGTACGTCGAGGTCTTCCCCATGCGCGACCTGGACCGCACCCTGACCTGGGGCGGCTGGACGCTCGTCGGGCTCACCGCGATGGCCACCGTGGCGGGGGCGCTGATCGGCGCGACGGCCGTCGGCAGGATCCTGCGGCCGGTCCGGCGCCTCGGGGTCGGCGCGCGGCGCATCGCCGGCGGCGAGTTCAGCACCCGCATCGACCTGACGGGAGACCCCGACCTCGACCCGATCGCCGAGTCGTTCAACGAGATGGCCGAGGCGGTGCAGGCGCGGATCGCCCGCGAACGGCGGTTCAGCGCGAACGTCAGCCACGAGCTTCGCTCGCCGCTCACCTCCGTGCTCGGCACGGCGGAGCTGCTGGAGGCACGAAGCGCGGACCTGCCCCACCGGGAGGCCGGCCTCGTGACCGTCCTGGTGCAGCAGGTCCGACGCCTGTCGCACATGCTGCTGGACCTGCTGGAGATCAGCCGCATCAGCACCGACGAGCTCACGCAGTGGGAGACGGCCGACGTCGCGGCACTGTGCCGCGAGGTCGTCGCCCAGCGGGGTCTGGACCCCGGACTCGTCGTCGGCGACCGACCCGTCTTCCGGACCGACGCCCGACGCCTCGAACGCATCGTCGGCAACCTCGTGGAGAACGCCGAGCGGCACGGAGGGGGGCTGGTGCAGGTCCTCGTCCAGCGCGAGCAGTCGAGCGTCACGATCATGGTCGACGACGCTGGCCCGGGTGTCGACGAAGGACTCCGTGAACGGCTTTTCGAGCCGTTCACGCGGGGCGAGTCGCGCAGCCACCAGGAGGGCGCCGGGCTCGGCCTGGCGATCGCCCTCGACCAGGCGCGCCTGCTGGGCGGCGACGTCACCGTCACGCAGGCCCCCGCTGGCGGGGCGCGATTCACCGCCACGCTGCCCGTCACCCTGGAGGAGTCGTGAGGCGAACCCGGCTCGTCGCCGCCGTCTGCGCGGTGCTCGTCACCGCGGGGTGCGGGCTGCCGATGCAGTCCTCACCCCAGCCGCTCCCGTCGAACCTGCTGCCGGCACCGCTGCCGGTACCCGCGCCCGCATCGTCGACGGCACCGTCACCGGACGCCAGCGTGACACCGACACCGACACCGACACCGACGCCGACACCGGCTCCGGCGCAGCTGCGCCTGTGGTTCGTCGTCGACGACGGTCTCGCCGCGGCTCAGTCCGACCTGTCCTCCCGGAGCGGGCCGCAGGACGTGCTCGAGGCGCTCGCCGCCGGACCGGACGCCACCCAGGCGGCGGCCGGACTCCGGACGATCGCCCGAGACCCCCTGACCGGGCTGCCCCTGGTGTCGCTCGCCGCGATCCCACCCGTGGACGATGCCGACGGCGCGTCGTCGTCTCCGTCGGCGAGCACGCAGCCGACCTTCGGCCCCACCCCGGCCGCCGTCTCCGTGCGGGTCAGCAGCGCGTTCACCGCGTTGCCGCCGGCCGAGCAGGTGCTGCTGCTCGGGCAGGTGGTCCTGTCGTTGTCGGGGGCCGGGTTCCGGTCGGTCTCGTTCGTCGACGAGGCCGGCGCGTCCCTGGCCGTGCCGCTGCCCGACGGCCGACTGCTCGACGTACCGGCGACCGCGCGCGACTACGCCCCCCTGATCACCCAGCCGTAGGGTGCCCGGGTCCTACCTCGTGAGGATGCGCCGCCCGAGCAGGTACATCTCGCAGCCGAGGCAGAACGCGAACGCCGCGTTGAGGAAGGCGGCCGCGAGCGCGAACGCGACGGCGATCTGCGCGACGATCGTCGCGCCGAGAGCGAGCCCCAGCAGCGCGACGGCCACGAAGAGGAACCCGACCAGCTGCGCGAACCGCGGCGGCCGCTCGTCCTCGAGCTCGGTCGGCGGCGCCAGGCGCGGACGTACGAGCACGCGGAACAGCCAGCCGTAGGGCTGCGCCTGCAGCCCGACGAAGGCGCCGAGCCCGAAGGCGACGGCCTGCCACACGAGCAGGACCGTCGCCACCGGACGCGGCAGCAGGACGAGCACGACGGCCAGGACGACCGTCGTGACCGCGGCGCCGAAGCGGGGACCGCGGGGGTCGACCTGGCGCGCGCTCATGCGACGGGCTCGGCCGCGAAGCGCAGGTAGGGCTTCACCTCGACGACGTCGCTGAACCGCTCCTGCGCGTCTGCGGTCGAGACGGTCGGAGCGACCACCACGCGGTCACCGGGCTGCCAGTCGGCGGGAGTGGCGACGGTGGCCCGGTCGGTCAGCTGGAGGGCGTCCACCACGCGGACGATCTCGTCGAAGTTGCGGCCGACCGACTTCGGGTAGGTCAGCGTCAGCCGGACCTTGTTCGCCGGGTCGATGATGAACACCGAGCGCACCGTCGACGTGTCGCCCTCGCCCGGGTGGAGCATGTCGTAGAGGTTCGACACCGTGCGGTCGGGATCGGCGATGATCGGGAAGTTGACCGGGACGCCGCTGACGTCGGCGATGTCCCCGACCCAGCCTTCGTGCGACTCCAGCGGGTCGACGGACACGGCGATGGCCTTGACGCCGCGCTTGTCGAACTCCTCCTTCAGCGCCGCCGTACGCCCGAGCTCGGTCGTGCAGACCGGCGTGAAGTCGGCCGGGTGGCTGAACAGGACGGTCCAGCTGCCGTCCTTCCAGTCGTGGAACGAGACCGTGCCCTCGGTGGTCTCCGCGGTGAAGTCGGGGGCCACATCGCCCAGACGGATCGCCATTGGAATCTCCTATTTACTCGATTGATTTTATGGTAAAGGTAGGAACGCGGTTCTGTCACGCATCGTGCGGGAGGACTACGGGGCCTAGTCGGTGGGCTTGTCCGGCTCGATCTGGGTGACCCAGGCGACGACTCCGCCGCCCACGTGCACGGCGTCCGCGTACCCTGCGCCCTTCACCACCGCCAGCGCCTCGGCCGAGCGCACGCCGCCCTTGCAGTACAGGACAACCTGCCGGTCGGTCGGCAGCTCGCCCAGGGCCGTCCCGTCCAGGAACCGGCCCTTGGGGATCAGCACGCTGCCGGGGATCGCGACGATCTCGTACTCCCCCGGCTCGCGCACGTCGATGAGCACGAAGTCGCGCTCGCCGCGCTCACGCTCGGTCAGCCACTGGTCCAGCTGGACGACGGAGATCGTCGAGTCCCGGGCGGCGTCGGCCGCCTCGGTCGAGATCGCGCCGCAGAACAGCTCGTAGTCGATCAGCTCGGTCACCGTCGGACGGTCGCCGCAGACCGCGCAGTTCGGGTCCTTGCGGACCTTGAGCCGGCGGTACTCCAGCGCCAGGGCATCGTAGACGACGAGCGTCCCGACGAGGGGCTGGCCGATCCCCGTGAGCAGCTTGATCGCCTCGGTCACCTGGATCGACCCGATCGACGCGCACAGCACGCCGAGCACGCCGCCCTCGGCGCACGACGGCACCATGCCCGGCGGCGGCGGGTCCGGGTACAGGCAGCGGTAGCAGGGGCCGTGCTCGGCCCAGAACACGCTGGCCTGGCCCTCGAAGCGGTAGATCGACCCCCACACGTACGGCTTGCCGAGCAGGACACCGGCGTCGTTCACGAGGTATCGCGTGGCGAAGTTGTCGGTCCCGTCGACGATGAGGTCGTAGCCGGCCAGGACCCGCAGCGCGTTGGAGGAGGCCAGCCGCTCGTCGTGCACCACCACGTTCACGTAGGGGTTGATCTCGCGGATGCTGTCGCGCGCCGACTCGGCCTTGGACCGGCCGACATCGGACTGACCGTGGATGATCTGGCGCTGCAGGTTGGACTCGTCGACGGTGTCGAACTCGAGGATCCCCAGCGTGCCGACGCCGGCGGCCGCGAGGTACATCAGCGCGGGGCTGCCCAGGCCCCCGGCGCCGATGCACAGGACGCGGGCGTTCTTCAACCGCTTCTGCCCGGACATGCCGACGTCGGGGATGATCAGGTGCCGGCTGTAGCGGCGGACCTCGTCGACGCTGAGGGAGTCGGCGGGCTCGACGACCGGCGGGAGCGCGGTCGCCGTGGGGGCGAGAGTCGTCATGGCCGTCGGTCCTCAGCCGCCGGCCACGGCCGGGACGACAGACACGACCGTGCGCTCCGGGGTGGCGGTGTCCAGGCCGGACAGGAACCGGACGTCCTCGTCGTCGATGTAGACGTGGACGAACCGGCGCAGCGAGCCGCCGTCGTCGAGGATGCGGGCGCCGATGCCCGGCGCCTTCGCGTCGAGCGCGTCGATCACGCCGGCCACCGTCTGCGTGGCCGGGTCGACCGTCAGCTCGGACGCGCCGTCGGCGTAGGTCCGCAGGATGGTGGGGATACGGACGGTGACGCTCATGAGGCGGTCCCTTCGGACGTGGTGGAGCCCTCGGCGACGAGCGCGGCCAGCGCCTCGTCGAGTCGGGGGCGGACGGTGGCGGTGACGCTGACGTGTTCGGCGACGGCATCGAGGGTCTTTAGGCCGTCGCCGGTGTTGTAGACCACGGTGTCGGCGGTCGGGTCAATGCGTCCGTCGGCGATCAGCCGGCGCAGCGTCGCGATCGTCACGCCGCCGGCGGTCTCGGCGAAGATGCCCTCGGTCTCGGCCAGGAGCCGGATCCCCTCGACGATCTCCTCCTCGCTGACCGCGGCGATCGCTCCCCCGGTACGGCGGACGACGTCGAGCGCGTACGGTCCGTCGGCCGGGTTTCCGATCGCGAGCGACTTGGCGATCGTGTCGGGCTTGACGGGCCTGACCGCGTCCCAGCCGTTGTCGAACGCCTGCGCGACCGGCGAGCACCCGGCCGCCTGCGCCCCGAAGACGCGGTAGGGCGCGTCCTCGACCAGGCCGAGGGAGACGAGCTCGCGGAAGCCCTTGTCGATCTTGGTCAGCAGGGCGCCGGAGGCGATGGGAACGACGACCTGCTGCGGGAGCCGCCAGCCGAGCTGCTCGGCGACCTCGTAGCCGAGGGTCTTGGAGCCCTCCGCGTAGTAGGGGCGCAGGTTGACGTTGACGAAGCCCCAGTCCGCCGTGATCGCCTCGCCGATGAGCTCACTGCACAGCCGGTTGACGTCGTCGTAGCTTCCCTCGACCGCGAGCAGCGTGCCGCCGTAGGTCGCCGTCGTGACGGTCTTGCCGGCCTCCAGGTTCGACGGGATCACCACGACCGACCGCTGGCCGGCGCGGGCTGCCGCCGCAGCGACGGCGTTGGCCAGGTTGCCGGTCGAGGCGCACGCGATCGTCGTCAGGCCCAGCCGCCGAGCGGCCGACTGGGCGACCGCGACGACCCGGTCCTTGAACGAGTGCGTCGGGTTGCCGCTGTCGTCCTTGACCCACAGCCGACCGGTGACTCCCAGGGCGGCGGCCAGGTTTCGGGCATCGACCAGCTTGGTCAGCCCCGGGGCGAGGTTGGGCTCGTCGGCGGCCCACGGCGCGACTGGCAGGAGCGGCTGGTAGCGCCAGATCGACGCGGGGCCGGCCTCGATCTGCTCGCGGGTCACGGTGCCGAAGGCGTAGGCGACCTCGAGGGGGCCGAAGCACTCCACGCAGGAGTAGGCCGCACCCAGGTCGTACCGCGCGCCGCACTCGCGGCACGACAGGGCGACGGCGGGGCCGAACGGCGACAGGGCGGCGTCGACAGGGGTGTCTTGCACGAGCGACATAGCGAGGCCTTTCTCCTCATCTTCCCGAGGCAGTCACCTCGGACGGAGTTGGCACCTGTCTCGCCGGCCTCGAGCGAAAGCACGAGTGTGCGCGAAATGGTTGCCGGGGCTTCACCGGGCCGTATCCCTCTGCCCCTCTGGATGAGTGCTATTCAGTTGTGGGGCGAGACTGTAGACCACCTCCCCGCCGACCACCAAACCAGGGCCAGGCGCTGGGCGCCGTCACGCCAGGGGTGGTTCGAGATCGGGACGCTCACCATCACGACGCCCGCTGCGTTCGGCCGCGATCCCGGCGAGGACCACGCACACGATCCCCGCGACCTGCCACACCGCGGGCAGCTGGTGCAGCGCCACGACGCCGATGATCAGCGCGATCGCCGGTTCGAGGGACATCAACGTGCCGAACGCTGCCTTCGTCAGCCGACGCAGCGCGATCAGTTCCAAGGTCCACGGCAGCAGGGGAAGGAGCAGCGCGGCGACCACCCCGACCGCGACCACCGGCAGCGTCAGGTGCCCCCAGGCC
>JAFIHP010000357.1 GCA_017849335.1 Actinomycetales bacterium
CGGCGGGCTGGCGATCGCGCTGACCATCCTGTTCTGGCTGGGATACCTGCAGCGCACCGTCCTGACGGACATCCTCAACGGCGGGCTGAGCGACAGCGGGTTCATCCTGCAGCTGTCGGCGTACGTGCTCGTCATGACCTTGCTGACCTTCAGTGCGCTGATGTACCTCATCGCCCGCCAGGGCTCGCTCTTCCGGGCGCGCGCCCACCAGCGGGTGCCGCGGGCGGAGCTGGACGCCCACTTCAGCGCCGACAGCAAGCCGCTGACGGTCCTGGTCCCGTCGTACCGCGAGGACGCCGACATCGTCCGGTCGACGCTGCTGTCGGCGGCACTGCAGGAGTACCCCGACCTGCGCATCGTGCTGCTTCTCGATGACCCGCCGAACCCGACCGATCCCGACGCGATCGCCGGTCTCGAGGCATGCCGGGCGCTGCCGGCCGAGCTGTCCGCCCTCCTGCGCGAGGCCCGGGACCGGTTCGAGACCGGCCTGCTGCGTCAGGACGTCGCGGCAGCCGACCACGTCGTCGCCCGCCCGGACGACCTGCGTGCCCTCGCACTGGACTACGTCTGGGCGGCCGACTGGCTCGACTTCGAGTCGGCGAGCTGCTCGCGCGCGACGACGACCGACATCTTCATGGCGACCCAGGTGCTGGGCGGACTGGCCAACGACTGCCGGGAGACGGCGGCGGCGCTGTTCTGCGCTCTCGACGAGCGAGCCGACGTCCCGTCCGAGCTCGCCGCGCAGCTCGCGCGCCGGCTCGTGTGGATGTTCCGGGCGGAGATCAGCTCGTTCGAGCGCAAGCAGTTCGCGCACCTTCCGCACGACGCCAACAAGGCGATGAACATCAACGCGTACCTGGGCCTCATGGGCGGCCGCTACAAGATCGTCGAGACGCGCATCGGGCGGGTCCTTCGACCGACCGACGGCCCGGCGGACCTCGTGGTGCCCGAGTCGGACTACCTGCTGACCTTGGACGCGGACAGCGTGCTCCTCCGGGAGTACTGCCTTCGGCTGGTCTACCACCTGGAGCAGCCGGGCAACGAGAAGATCGCCGTCATCCAGACCCCGTACTCGGCGTTCCGCGGCGCTCCGACGCGCCTCGAGCGCATCGCGGGTGCCACCACGGACATCCAGTACGTCGTGCACCAGGGCCTCACGTACTACGACGCGACCTTCTGGGTCGGCGCGAACGCGGTCATCCGCTGGTCGGCGCTCAAGGACATCGAGGAGGTCTCGTACGAGGACGGCTACCCGGTCCACCGGTACGTCCAGGACCGGACCGTCATCGAGGACACCGAGTCGAGCATCGACCTGGCCGCCAAGGGCTGGACGCTGTTCAACTACCCCGAGCGGCTGACCGACAGCGCGACGCCGCCGGACTTCGGCTCGCTCTCGGTCCAGCGTGCGCGCTGGGCCAACGGCGGACTGCTGATCCTGCCGAAGATGTGGAAGTACATGCGGCTGAGCAAGAAGGCCGGCCACAAGGTGAAGCGGTCGCAGGTGTTCCTGCGCGTCAACTACATGGCGTCGATCGCCTGGGCCAGCTTCGGCCTGCTGTTCCTGATCGCGTTCCCGTTCGACGACCGGCTGCTCAGCCCGCTCATCGTGGCCGCCGCGGTGCCGTACTTCGCCGCCATGGCGTACGACCTCAAGCGCATGGGCTACAAGGGCACGGACGTGTTCCGGATCTACGCCTTCAACCTCATCCTGCTGCCGGTCAACCTCGCCGGGACCCTGAAGTCGCTGCAGCAGGCGGCCTCGAAGTCGAAGATCGCGTTCGCCCGCACGCCCAAGGTGCGCAACCGCACCGCGGCACCGGCGCTGATGATCCTCGGTGCCTACCTCATCGCCGTGTTCTCGTTCTACACGCTGGGGAACGACATCCGGTACTCCAACGTCGGCAACGCGATCTTCGCGGCCTTCAACGGGGTCCTGACGACGTACGCCATCGTCGCGTTCATCGGCCTGCGGGCCAGCATCGTCGACATCGTCCTGGGGATGGTCAACTGGGTGCGGGTGCCCGTGAAGGCCAAGACCGCACCGGCGATCGAGTCGGCGACAGGAGTCGGCCCCGTCGACTGGGAGTCGGTCCTGTACTTCGGGCCGGGAGCGAGCGCCTCGGGAACGGGCGCGCGCGGGCAGGGAGCCGCGGTGACCGACCGGCCACCGCGCGGCGGTGACGGTGCGCCACGCACCGGAGAGCGTCGTTCACGCGTACGGACGGAGCCGACGGCATGAGCACCGACGAGAAGAAGACCACGAAGGCCCGCACCACGCGGGTGTCCATCCTGCGGGTCGGCATCCTCGTGGTCGTCACGGCCGCGGTCATCGGATTCGGACTGATGGTGTTCCGACCCGTGGTCGCCCCGGCGGCGCCTCCCGGCGACACCGGGTTCGCCCCGTACGTCGACGTCACCGCGACGCCCCCGTACCCGTTCGAGACGCCGCAGGGGCCCAACCAGCAGGACGTGACGCTCGCGTTCGTCGTCGCCGGCCAGGACGGCTGCACGCCCACCTGGGGCGGCTTCTACACCCTGGAGCAGGCGGCCGACCAGCTCGAGCTCGATCGGCGCATCGCGCAGCTGCGCTCGGTGGGCGGAAACGTCCGCGTGTCGTTCGGCGGTCAGTCGAACCACGAGCTGGCGGTCACGTGCACCGACGTGGCGGCGCTCGAGGGCGCCTACCGGTCCGTCGTCGAGCGCTACGAGCTCACGTCGATCGACCTGGACATCGAGGGCCCGGACCTGTCCGACTCCGCGGCGCAGGTCCGACGCTCGCAGGCGATCGCGTCCTTGCAGCAGAGCATCGCCGCGCACGATCGGCACCTGGCCGTGTGGCTGACGCTGCCCGTGGCCCAGGACGGTCTCACGGCCGACGGACAGCAGGCGGTGCGCACGATGCTCGCCGCCGGGGTCGATCTCGCCGGCGTCAACGGGATGGCGATGAACTTCAACGACACCGAGGCCGCCACCAACATGACGGCTGCCGTCCAGTCCGCGGCGACCTCGTTGCAGGGTCAGGTCCGGTCGCTGTACGCCGAGGCGGGGACGCAGCTGGACTCGACGCAGTCGTGGGGCCACGTCGGGATCACCCCGATGATCGGGCAGAACGACGTGCCGGGCGAGGTGTTCACGCTGCAGGACGCGTCGAACCTCAACGCCTTCGCCCGCGAGAACGGCGTGGGTCTGCTGTCGATGTGGTCGCTCAACCGCGACGGGACCTGTGCCCGCCCGCTGCCGACGGTGACGACCGTGGTGCAGGACTCCTGCAGCGGCATCGACCAGCAGGGAGTCGCCTTCGCCGACGTCCTCGGCGACGACACGACCGATCCGCTCCCGACGCCGTCGTCCACGGCGGTCGCCTCGCCGACCCCGACGCCGACCGGTACCGAGATCGTCGACGACCCGGCGACCAGCCCGTACCAGATCTGGGATCCGCTGGGCACCTACCCGGCGGGCACCAAGGTCGTCTACAAGCACAACGTGTACCAGGCGAAGTGGTGGAACACCGGTGCCGACCCGTCGACTCCGTACGCCTCGGAGTACGACAACCCGTGGACGCTGATCGGGCCGGTGCTGCCGGGCGACAAGCCGGCACCGCTCCCGACGGTGCCCGCGGGGACCTACGACGCCTGGGTGGCCGACAAGGTGTACGTCGCCGGCGACCGGGTGCAGGTCGACAACGTGCCCTACCAGGCGAAGTGGTGGAACCAGGGCCAGGAGCCGGGGACGAACATCCCGGGCGGCTCGCCCTGGACGCTGATCAACCCGAGCTAGCCGAACCACCGCGCAGCGCGCCGCGGGACCACCGACGCCGGTGGTCCCGCGGCGCTGTCGTCGTCCCCACCGGCCCCTGCGCCGGGCGACGTCCACAGCACCGCGGCCGCTCACCCGACCGGTGCGGTCACGCGGGCACTGTCGTCGCACCGGGGGATGGCCCCGGTCGGTGCACGGGGAGGCGTCCATGAACGAACTCAGCATCACGGTGGCGGGGAACGTCGTCCGCGACGTCACGGTCGTCGGATCCGACCAGTCCCGGCGCGCGAGGTTCCGCCTGGCCTTCAGCTCGCGACGCTGGGACCCGGTGGCCAAGGACTGGGCGGACGGGACGACGCAGTACTACGACGTCTGGTGCCGTGGGCGTCTGGGGGAGAACGTCGCGTCGTGCCTCGGCAAGGGAATGCCGGTGATCGTCCGGGGCAAGCTCGTCGTCCGGGAGGTCGAGGTCGACGGGCAGGACGGACCAGCACGTCGGACGTACGTCGACATCGACGCGCACCACGTCGGCATCGACCTGGCTCGGTCCCCGGGGCGGTTGCCGGCGACCAAGAGCGAGGCCGTGGTCGCGGCGGAGGAGCGGGCGGTCGCGGAGGCCCTGTCGACGAGCCGTACGTCCCGGTAGCGTCACCGCACCTCTCGGCCGGTGACGCGGGTGGCGTCGATAGACTGCCCGCTGCGAGCGAATCCGCCGCCGATCACCGCACGAGAGACGTCGTCACCCATGGCTGAGTTCATCTACACCCTCCGCAAGGCCCGCAAGGCTCACGGCGACAAGGTGATCCTCGACGACGTCACGTTGTCGTTCCTGCCCGGCGCCAAGATCGGTGTCGTCGGCCCCAACGGCGCCGGCAAGTCGAGCCTGCTGAAGATCATGGCCGGTGTCGACGACGTGTCGAACGGCGAGGCGATGCTCCACGAGGGCTTCACCGTCGGCATCCTCATGCAGGAGCCGAACCTGGACGAGTCGAAGACCGTCCTGGAGAACGTCCAGGACGGCGTTGCCGAGACGAAGGCGATGATCGACCGGTTCAACGAGATCTCCGCCGAGCTCGCCGATCCCGACGCCGACTACGACGCGCTGCTGTCCGAGATGGGCACCCTGCAGGAGGCGATCGACCACCGCAACGCCTGGGACCTCGACGCCCAACTCGAGCAGGCGATGGACGCCCTGCGCTGCCCGGCGGGGGACGCCGACGTCACCGTGCTCTCCGGCGGCGAGAAGCGCCGGGTGGCACTGTGCCGGCTGCTGCTGGCGCAGCCCGACCTGCCCCTGCTGGACGAGCCGGCGAACCACCTGGACGCCGAGAGCGTGCAGTGGCTGGAGCAGCACCTGGAGACGTACCCGGGGACGGTCGTCGCGATCACCCACGACCGCTACTTCCTGGACAACGTCGCGCAGTGGATCCTGGAGCTCGACCGCGGCCGTGCGTACCCGTACGAAGGCAACTACTCCACCTACCTGGAGACCAAGGCAGCCCGGCTGAAGGTCGAGGGGCAGAAGGACGCCAAGCTGAAGAAGCGGCTCGAGGGTGAGCTCGAGTGGGTGCGCTCCAACGCCAAGGCGCGGCAGACCAAGAGCCGTGCGCGCCTGGACCGGTACGAGGAGATGGCCTCCGAGGCGGAGAAGACCCGCAAGCTGGACATGGAGGAGATCCAGATCCCGCCGGGTCCGCGCCTGGGCAACGTCGTCGTCGAGGCGACCGGCCTGACGAAGGCGTTCGGAGACCGGCTGCTCATCGACAACCTGTCGTTCACGTTGCCGCGCAACGGGATCGTGGGCGTCATCGGTCCGAACGGCGTCGGCAAGACCACGCTGTTCAAGATGATCGTCGCGGCCGCCGAGGGCGGGTCGGACGACAAGGACGACCTGCCGACGTCCGGCGACATCAAGATCGGCGAGACGGTGAAGCTGTCGTACGTGGACCAGTCGCGCTCGGGGCTCGACCCCTCGAAGAACGTCTGGGAGGTCGTCTCCGACGGACTCGACTGGATCAAGGTCGGCAACGTCGAGATGCCCTCGCGGGCCTACGTGTCGGTGTTCGGATTCAAGGGACCAGACCAGCAGAAGCAGGCGAAGGTGCTCTCCGGCGGCGAACGGAACCGCCTGAACCTCGCGCTGACGCTCAAGATGGGCGGCAACCTGCTGCTTCTGGACGAGCCGACCAACGACCTCGACGTCGAGACCCTGGGCTCGCTCGAGAACGCCCTCCTCGACTTCCCGGGGTGCGCGGTGATCACGTCGCACGACCGCTGGTTCCTCGACCGGATCGCGACCCACATCCTCGCGTACGAGGGCGACTCGCAGTGGTTCTGGTTCGAAGGCAACTTCGAGTCCTACGAGAAGAACAAGCTGGAGCGGCTCGGCGCTGACGCGGCCCGGCCGCACCGGGCGACGTACCGCAAGCTGACCCGCGGCTGACGCGCCGTGTCGCAGGCGCAGGTCGTCCGCGTGCCGGTGTACCGCCGGTTCAGCGACCTCGACGTTCTCGGGCACGTCAACAACGTCGTGTTCCACGACTACCTGCAGGAGGCCCGGGTCGGCCTGCTCCGGGATCTGTCGTTCGTGCGGTCGGCCGAGTTCGCACAGGTCGTCGTCGAGCAGCGCCTGCGGCACCGCAAGCCGCTGCTCCTGGCGCCCGAGCCGATCCAGATCGACACGTGGATCACGCGGATGGGGAACTCGTCGTACACGATCGCCTACGAGATCCGCGACGAGCACGGCGATCTCGCCGCTGACGCGGAGACGGTCATGGCAGTCGTCGACGCGACGACTGGTCGTCCGATCCGCATGCCGGAGCGGCTCCGTGACGTGCTCGCGCCGCTGCTCGCGACCACCCATTGACGCTCCTATCGGGGTGAGCGACGCTTACGTGGCAACATGTTTCGACCACATCGGACATGGCGACTGTCAGAGGTCCCGCGTAGCCTGTACGTATGTTCGATTCTGATCCGGAGCTTCCTGGTGGCCCCGATGAGGGTGCCGCCGTGGATGAGGTCGAGGTCGTTGTCGACGACGCCATGCGGTTGAGCATGGCGTGCGGACGGCCGGTCGACAGTGGGTTGTTGTGCGACCTGGACCGGATCGAGCTGGCCGCGCTCACGGCGGACGAGGCCGTCACGTACCTGCAGCAGGTGCAGCGGTTCGCGGCGTACGTGGCCGGCGTGGAGGCGTGGGCCCGGGATGCGGTGACGGCGAGGGTCGTGACGGAGATCCAGGCTCAGCTCGCGGCGGAGGTGGATGCCGAGCGACCGGCTCGTCCGCAGTTCGTGGCTCCCGAGCAGGCGGCGTGGAGTGAAGTCACGGCGGCGTTGCGGTTGTCGCCGGTGACCGGGAGTCCCGGATCCTGGAAGCACAGGAGTTGATGGGTACCTGGCGGCCGATGCTGGACGGGATGCTCGCGGGGTCGCTCACGCTGGAGCATGTGCGGGCGATCGGGCGGCAGTTGCGGAACCTCCCGGGCTTCGGCAGCTCCGACCCGGTCGAGGCGGCGGAGTATGCGAAGCATTGCGCTGAGGTCCTCGCGAAGGTCGTTCCGTTCGCCGCGACGCACACG
>JAFIHP010000358.1 GCA_017849335.1 Actinomycetales bacterium
AACCAGGCGAAGGCGGACGCGGGTGCGAAGGAGCTCGCCTCGGCCGAGGCGGAGCTGCAGGCCAACCAGGCGAAGGCGGACGCGGGTGCGAAGGAGCTCGCCTCGGCCAAGGCGGAGCTGCAGGCCAACCAGAAGCAGATCGACGCCGGTCGGACCCAGGTCGCCGCGACGAGCGCCGACCTGGCCAAGAAGGAGACGGCGCTCCAGGCGGCCCTAGATCAGGCGACGGCCGCCGGGGCGCCGCAGTCGACGATCGACGGGCTGAACGCGTCGCTCGCGCAGGTGCACGCCGGCCAGCAGCAGGTCGCGCAGAAGTCGGATGAGCTCGACGCCGGGCAGGCGACGCTGGACGCCGGTCGGGCGACGCTGGCGACGAAGCAGGCCGAGCTGACGGCCGCGCAGAAGGAGCTGGACGCCGGTCGGGCGACGCTGGCGAAGAAGCAGGCCGAGCTGACGGCCGCGCAGAAGAAGCTCGACGCCGGTCGCGCGACGCTCACGGACAAGGAGCGCGAGCTGGCCGACGCCCAGACGACGGTCGACGACGGGCGCGCGAAGATCGAGTCGGCGCGGGCCGACCTCGCGGCGAGCACGCGCCTGCTCGCGGCAACCTCCGGCTTCCGGCTCGTGTCCAAGGACGGCGCTACGGCGATCGGCGTGGTCGAGTTCGACCAGTCCACCATCGAGGTCGACCCCAGCACCCGCGAGGCGGCTGTCGCCGCCATCAGCGACGCCGACATCCCCGGCGTCCAGGTCGAGTTCTCCAAGGAGCTGGTCTCGAACTACCGCGTCACCGTCGGCGCGGGCGAGATCCTCGGTCTGGCCGTGGCTGCCGTCGTCCTGTTCGTCATGCTCGGCACCTTCATCGGCGCCGGACTGCCGGTCCTGAGCGCGTTGGTGGGTGTCGGCGTCTCGGCCTCCTTGGCGATGGCCCTGGCGACGAAGGTCGACATGACGTCGACCACGCCGGTCCTGCGCATCATGCTCGGCCTTGCGGTCGGAATCGACTACTCGCTGTTCATCCTCAACCGGCATCGACGCCAGCTGAAGGCCGGCGTCGAGGTGCAGGAGTCCGTCGGCCTGGCCACGGGCACCTCGGGCACCGCCGTGCTGTTCGCTGGCACGACCGTGGTGATCGCGCTGCTGGCGCTGAACCTGAGCGGCATGCAGTTCCTCGGCCTCATGGGCACGGTCGGCGCCTTCGCCATCGTCGTCGCCGTCCTGGCCGCGCTGACCTTCACGCCCGCGGTGCTGGCGCTCGCCAAGCACCGGGTGCTCACGCGCAAGGAGCGCGCGGCGCTCGCGGCGAGGCAGGCCACCACCGGCGACGAGCGGGCCGAGGTCGCGCCGCGCGACGCCGACCGTCCCGTGCTGCCGAACCGCCACCCCTGGCTGACGATCATCGGTGCGAGCATCCTCGTGCTCGTCGCCGCAATTCCCGCGGCTGGGCTGCGGCTCGGGCTGCCGGACGGCTCGGCGGAGTCAGCGAACTCGACGCAGTACCGCGCCTACAAGGAGATCGGACGCGCATTCGGCGTCGGAGCCAACGGGCCGATCGTCGCCGTCGTGACGATGCCCGCACCGATCGCCGCCGACGACACGGTCACGGTCGAGGCCGACCTCGCCGACCGGATCATGGCCCTGGACAACGTCGCGGCGGCTGTCCCCGCGGCGGTGTCCGACGACGGCACGAAGGTGATGTTCCAGATCATCCCGACGACCAGCCCCTCGAGCGTCGAGACCGAACAGCTGGTCCACGCCGTCCGCGACCTCGCCGGTCCGCTCAAGGCCGACCTCGGAGCCGACATCGGCGTGACCGGCGTGGCCGCGGCGAACATCGACATCTCCGAACGTCTCAACGAGGCGATGCCCTTGTACCTCGGGACCGTCATCCTGCTGTCGTTGGTCCTGCTCGTGGCCGTGTTCCGCTCGATCGCGGTGCCGGTGCTGGCCAGCGCCGGCTTCCTGGCGACCGTCCTGGCGACGTTCGGGATCGTCGTGGCCGTCTACCAGCACGGGTGGATGGGTGCGCTGTTCGGCGTCCACGACCCCGGGCCGATCCTGAGCTTCCTGCCGATCATCCTCATCGGCGTGCTGTTCGGCCTGGCCATGGACTACCAGCTGTTCCTGACCTCCGGGATCCGCGAGGCGCACGTCCACGGGAAGTCGCCGAGTGAGTCGATCAACTACGGCATCCACCTGAGCCGGTCGGTCGTCATCGCCGCGGCCACGATCATGATCTTCGTCTTCGGTGGGTTCATCTTCTCCGAGCTCGCCGTGATCCGGCCGATCGGCTTCGGCCTCGCCGTCGGCGTGCTCATCGATGCCTTCGTCGTCCGACTGATGATCGTGCCGGCAGTGCTGACGCTGCTGGGGAAGTGGGCCTGGTGGATTCCCCGGTGGCTCGACAAGATCCTGCCGAACCTGGACGTCGAGGGCGCGGCACTGGAGCGCGAGCACCTGCACTGATCCTGCCTGCGCTCCCGCGTCTCAGCCAGCCTTGCCCTTGAACTGGCTGAACCACAGCCGGTGGTACGCGCCGCCGGCAACGAGCAGCTCGTCATGCGTCCCCTGCTCGACGATGCGTCC
>JAFIHP010000359.1 GCA_017849335.1 Actinomycetales bacterium
ACCGGTCTCCCGCACGACCCGCAGGAACCACGAGGGCCGTCGTGGCCACGAGGTAGCCGAGGACGACCCACTGCACGTCGCGAGCAGGCATCGAGGACGCGTCGATCAGCGTCGGCAGCGCGACGTTCGCGACACTCGTCCCCAGGGAGGACAGCGCCATCGTCGCGACCAGGGCTGCCAGTGCTCGACGTGGGCGGGCCCGTGTGTCGTTGAGGAGGAGGGATGGGTCGGAGCTCGCACGGTGGTCCATGGGCGCAGGCTCGTCGCTAGGCTTGCGACCGGCAACGTTCGTTGCTGTTTCCGGGAAGGGACTCCATGGCCAGCGGTCCGGCCCCTGATCCACGGGTCGTCGACACGATCACGCAGGTCAGTGATCGGCTGCGAGCCGTCCGCGACGAGCGCGGCCTGACATTGGCCGAGGTCTCGGCGACGACCGGCGTCTCGACGAGCACGCTTTCCCGGCTCGAGACCGGGCAGCGCCGTCCGACGCTGGAGTTGCTGCTCGCCCTCGCCTTGGCGTACGACGTCCCGCTCAGCGACCTGGTCGGCGAGCCGGCGGTCGGCGATCCCCGCGTGCGGCTGCAGCCCCGCGAGGTCAACGGCCGGGTCGTCGTCCCGCTGACGCGTCACCCCGGCAGCCCGCAGGTGTGGAAGCTGGTGATCGCCGCCTCGGACACCACCCCGCGCGTCCGCACCCATGAGGGCCACGAGTGGCTCTACGTGATGACCGGCCAGCTCCGCCTGGTCCTCGGAGCCCACGACGTCACACTCACCGCCGGGCAGGCCGCCGAGTTCGACACGAGGGTTCCGCACTGGTTCGGCAGCACCGGCGCCGTCGGTGCGGAGATCCTCAGCATCTTCGGTCCCCAGGGTGAGCGCGTGCACGTGCGCGCGACCACCGTCCGCTCCGACCAGCGCGCCGCGCGGGGGTAGCGCGTGACGTCGACGTCGGAGGGGTCGCCACGGCGCAGCCGGAAGGGCACGGTCGTCGCCGCCGTCGTCTCGGTCGCCGTGCTTGCTGCGGTGTTCTTCTTCCTCTTCCCGAAGTTCGCCGACTACGGCGCTGCCTTCGAGCAGATCCTCGCGATGTCGCCGTGGTGGATCGCCGCCCTCGTCGCGGCCAGTCTCGTCAACATCGTCGTGTACCCGCTCACGGAGATCGCGGCGATACCCGGCCTCTCGTACCGCGCGGCCTTTGCGTCGAGACAGTCGGCGTTCACGATCTCCAACGTCATCCCCGGTGGCGGCGCGGTAGCCGTCGCCACCCAGTACGCCATCCTCGCCGGGTACCGCGTCCCTCCGGCTGTCGCGGCGGCCGCCGTCTCCGCTGATGGTGCGTGGACCTACCTGATCACCCTGGCCGCGCCGTCGATCGCGGTCGGGCTGCTGCTCATGGCGGGCGACTCGACCAGCGGGTTCACGGCGGCCGCCGTGGTCGGCCTCGCTGTCGTCGTCGTCTCGGTCGCGGCCATCGTGATGGTCCTGCGTTCGGAAGCGGGCGCGCGACGACTCGGCGGGTGGCTCCAGCGGCCCGCCGACCGGATCTTCGCGCTCCTGAAGAGGACGCCGCCCGATGCGACGGCTGCGCTCGTCCAGTTCCACCTGCACGCGTCGGAGATGGTCGGCGAGCGGTGGCGGTCGCTCACGGTCACCAATGTCGCCGCCCAGTTCGCCCCCGTGCTGGTCCTGGGTACGGCCCTCGCCGCCCCCGGCGTGTTCCCCTCGCGGCTGACGGTGGTCGAGGTCTTCGCCGCGTACTCGATCGCGCTCCTGCTGACGATGTTCCCCCTGACGCCCGGCGGGCTGGGGACGGTCGACGCGGCGCTCGTCGCCCTCCTCGTCGGCTTCGGTGTCGACTCGTCGACGGCGCTGGCCGCCGACCTCATCTGGCGGGTGGCCTGGTTCGTGCCGCAACTCGTCGTCGGACTCGGCGCTCTCGCCGTCTACCGATGGGACCGCCATCGCGCTGACCGGCGCAAGGGAGGTGACCGCTCGTCCTCGTAGGGCCCCGCCTACATACTGGCGATGTAGGCGTGCACGAGCGGGACGACCGACGACCCTTCGCCGGAGGCGGCCGCCACGCGCTTCATCGATCCGGACCGGACGTCGCCGACGGCGAAGATGCCCGGAGCGGACGTGGCCAGGCTCTCCGGCGGCAGCTCGCCCGTCCAGGCCGCGGGCGGGATGTCGCGCCCGGTCAGCACGAAGCCGCGGCGGTCGAGCGCGACCTCCGGCGGCAGCCATCCGCACTTGGGGTCCGCGCCGATCAGCAGGTAGAGGCCGTCGCACGAGCGCCGGCTGACCTCACCCGTGATCTCGTCGCGCAGCTCGATCCACTCCAGTCGATTGGTCCCACCGCCGGCCACGACCTGGGTGCAGGGGAGCACCGCGACGCGCCCGTTGGACGCGATCTCGTCGATCAGGTAGCGCGACATCGTCGCCTCGAGTCCCTCCCGCCGGACCACGATCGTGACCGAGCGTGCGAACCGAGCCAGGTGCAACGCTGCCTGGCCCGCGGAGTTCCCCCCTCCGACGACGACGACGTCGCGACCGGCCATCTCCCGCGCCGACGTCATCGCGCTCCCGTACGACACGCCTCTCCCCGTGAACGCCTCGATCGCCGGTACGCCGATCCTGCGGTACGCGGCCCCTGAGGCGATCACGACGGTGCGGGCGCGGATGTCGCCGGCTTCGGTATGGACGGTCTGCACCCGGCCTCGGGGGGCGGGCGTCAGCCCCGTCGCGACCCAGCCGGTGATGAAGCGCGTGCCGAACCGCAGGGCCTGGACCCGCGCGCGCAGGGCCAGGCGCATCCCCGAGATGCCCCGCGGGAAGCCGAGGTAGTTGCGGATCATCGAGCTCATGCCGGCCTGTCCGCCGATCGCCTCCGCCTCCACGACGACGGTCGACAGCCCTTCCGAGGCGCCGTACACCGCCGCCGCCAGGCCCGCCGGGCCGGCCCCGACGATGCACAGGTCGAAGACCGTGAGCTGGTCGATCTCGTCGGGACGGCCGTAGAAGGCGGCCGCCACGTCGCGGACAGTCGTCGGTGCGATGACACGACGGCCCAGCACGTCGACCAGCGGGAACGTGGGTTCGCCGCCGTACGCCGCCGCGAGCTCACGCCCGACGGGTGACTCAGGTGCGTGGACTCGGTGCGGCATCCCCATGCGCACGAGCAGGTCGCGGATGCCCGCCACGAGCGGGTCGTCGGCCTCGCCGACGATGCGGACGGCCTCGACCTCGGGGTCGGCCACGGTCGAGCCCCAGTCCGACAGCAGCTCGGTGATCGCGGTGTGGAACTCCTCGTCGCGAACCCCGCGGGGGAGCATCAGGTACGCGTCGAACTCCCCGAGCGACAACGCGTTGCGAAGGATGTCCCCGTCGCCGAGGAAGCGCTCGAACGGCGAGACGACGACGCCCTTGGCGCTGGGCACGTCGGATGACCATTGCACGACCAGGCCGGTCACCGCGTCGTGCAACGCGGCACCGTCGTCGTTCGGGAACATCGAGGCGTCCATCACGACCATCGCCAGGGGGAGGCCCTCGGCGACCACGGCCGCTGTGGCAGCCGCGGTCAGGTCGGGGCCGGGGACCAGTCGCACGTCGTAGTCCCGGGCGTAGCGCTCGAACTGGTCGCCCAGTCGGTCGGCGTGCGTGTCCGCTACCAGCAGGATGACCGGCCGTGTCATCGGGCCATTGTGGCGGTGTGGGTCGGAACGCGCATCGGGCGTTGCCCGCGGCCGTGGGCACGAGCGGTCGTCGGCTGAGGACGGGCTGGTTCCGTGGCGGCGCGGGGCGTCGTTACGTCGCGCGCCGTCCTGCGCCACGTAGCCTGCGAGGGTGTCGTCGAAGAAGCCCCGCCGACGGCCCGCGGCACCCCGGAAGAACGCACGGACGCGAACGTCGACGCCGCGTCGCGTCCCGCTGCGGGGCCTGGTCGGAGCCGCCGTGGTCGTCGTCGTCCTGGGCGTGGCGGCATTCGCGACGATGGGGGCGAACAGCGGATCCGATCCCGGTGAGCAGCAGGCGGTGACCTGCGGGTGGGACTTCACGTCACCGGAGGGCGTCGCGGCCAACAAGGCCTACCTGACCCAGGCCGCGGACTGGCTGCTCGACCAGCCGGCCGGCGCCACGCCGTCGCCGCCGACCAGCCCGTACTGGCACGGCCCGTGCGCCGCCCCGACCGGAGCCGCGACGGACGAGCCCACCGGGGAGGACGCCCCGTGACGGCCGCCGCTGGTCGATCGGCACCGGTCCGTGACGACCGGCAGCGGGAGGACGGCGGGCCGCGGCGTCGGCGATGGCGCCCGAGCCAGCTCGAGATCGTCGGCATGGTCGCCGTCGTCCTGGTCGTGGGCCGGTCCTGGGTCCAGGAGCAGGTGGCGTATCCCGCGGTCGAGGCGGGGGCGACGGTCTTCGTCGCCATCGTCACGCAGGCCACCCCCTTTCTCGTGCTCGGCGTCCTGTTGTCGGCGGCGATCACCGCCTTCGTCCCGCCGGGGTTCTGGATCCGCGCCCTCCCGTCGCGCCCGGCGCTGGCGGTCCCGGTCGCCGGCGCTGCCGGATGCATGCTGCCGGGGTGCGAGTGCGCGTCCGTTCCGGTCGCGGGCTCGCTCATGTCGCGCGGTGTCGCGCCGGCCGCGGCGCTGGCGTTCTTGCTGTCGGCGCCGGCGATCAACCCCATCGTCGTCATCTCGACCGTCGTCGCGTTCCCGGGACAGCCGCAGATGGCGCTCGCCCGGTTCGTCGCGTCGTTGGCTACGGCCGTGGCGATGGGATGGCTGTGGCTGCGGCTGGGCCGCGGGGAGTGGCTGCGCATCCCGGACCGCAGCCACCTGCACGGAGCGACGCCATGGCACACGTTCCGCCTGACGGCGGCGCACGACTTCCTGCACGCGGGAGGGTTCCTGGTCATCGGCGCCCTCGCGGCCGCGGTGATGAACGTGGCGATGCCGACGTCGTGGATGCAGGCGCTCGCGGACCACCCCGTGCTCTCGGTGCTCGGTCTCGCGCTGCTCGCCGTCGTCCTGTCGATCTGCTCGGAGGCCGACGCGTTCGTCGCGGCGAGCTTCACGTCGTTCTCGCTCACCGCGCGGCTGGCGTTCCTCGTCGTCGGGCCGATGGTGGACCTGAAGCTGTTCTCGATGCAGGCCGGGCTGTTCGGGCGCGCGTTCGCGACGCGCTTCGCCCCGACGACCTTCGCGGTCGCGGTGGGCGTCAGCTGCCTCGTGGGCTGGTGGCTGCTGTCATGACGAAGGAGATCCAGGGCGTCGTGCTCACGGTCTTGGGGATCGTGGTGCTTCGGCTGGCCGTCGGCACGGCCTATCTCAACTACGTGAAGGAGTCGCTGCGACCCTGGCTCCTCGTCTCCGGCGCCGTCCTCGTCGTCCTGGGAGTCCTGACGTTCGTCGACGTCGTGCTTCGTCGATCGGTGCCCGACGAGGAGCCGGAGAGCGACGACGGGCATGGGCACGGTCATCGCGGGCCGCGGGTCGCCTGGCTGATCTTCCTGCCGGTCGTCGCGGTGTTCGTCGTCGCCCCGCCGGCACTGGGGGCGTTCAGCGCCGCCCGCAGCCCGGCCGTGCCGTCGCTCCTGAACACCTCGCTGCCGGACCTGCCCGCGGGCGATCCCGTGACTCTCTACCTGTCGGACTACGTCCAGCGCGCGGTCTGGGACAAGGGCACGACGCTCACGGGCCGCACCGTCGAGCTGACGGGATTCGTCCTTCCGCAGCCGGGCGGCGGGTGGCAGCTCGCCCGGATGCAGATCACCTGCTGCGCGGCGGACGCGTTCGCGTCCAAGGTCCAGCCAGTCGGGCTGCCCGCGGCGGACGCCGACCTCCCGGCGAACCAGTGGGTGACGATCCGCGGGCGCTGGGTGCCCGGTGGCAGCGACGGCCCGGGCGACGAGATCCCGCTGGTCCAGGTCGAGAGCCTGCAGCGGGTCGAACAGCCGGAGAACCCGTACGACTGATCGACGTCCGGCGGGTCGACGTCCGGCGGGTCGGGTCTACGCGCTCGCCGCTGCGCACGAGGCACACAGGCCGAACAGCTCGATGCTGTGGGTGACGTCGACGAAGCCGTTCTCCTCCGCGATCCGCGCGGCCCAGCGCTCGACGCCGGGGCCGGACACCTCGACGGCCAGGCCGCAGCGGCGGCAGATCAGGTGGTGGTGGTGCCGGTCACCGCACGCGCGGTAGAGGGCCTCCCCGCCCTCGGAGCGGAGGACGTCGACCTCACCGTCGTCGGCCAGCAGCTGCAGGTTGCGGTACACGGTCGAGAGGCCGACGCGCTCGCCGCTGGCGCGGAGGCGGTCGTGCACGCCCTGAGCGGTGAGGAACACGTCGCTGTCGTCGAGCGTCGCCCGGACGAGCTCGCGCGGCCGGCTGAACCGTCGCGTCTTGGCCAGCACGTCCCCGCCGGTCCCTGTCATCCCCCGAGAATACCCGGGCGGCCACCGGCTGTGCTGCTGCTGCGCCGTCCGCGATCCGGATTTGCATAACGATAACCATCGTCATTAGCATCTCGATGGATCGCCGGACCGTCGGCGGCCGACGCCGACCATGATGGGACCGCCGTGAACCGCCGCCTCGCCCTGCTGCCCGCCCTCGCCGCCGCCGCGCTGCTCGCTGCGTGCAGCTCCACCTCGAGCAGCAGCCCCAGTTCGTCGTCGCCCAGCGCGGTCGGCTCGTCGGAGCCTGCCACCACGGCATCCGCGCCCTCGTCTGCGGCTGCGTCCGCTTCGGCGGGAGGCGACTGCCCCGTCGCGCCGATCCCCGTCGTCGTCAGCGTCGACCAGTGGGGCGACATCGTGAGCCAGCTCGGTGGGGCGTGCGCGGACGTGACGACGGTGATCAAGAGCTCGTCGGTCGACCCGCACGACTACGAGCCCACGGCCGCCGACATCGCGGCCTTCAGCGGCGCGAAGCTGGTCGTCGTCAACGGCGCGGACTACGACCACTGGGCCGAGCAGGCCGTCGCCAGCACCGGCGGCTCGCCGACGGTCGTCAGTGCTGCTGCCGTGAACAACGTCGCGGACGGAGCGAACCCTCACCTGTGGTACTCGCCCGACTACGTCTTCGCCACGGCCGCCGCGGTCACGGACGCGCTCAAGACCGTCGATCCCAGTGCGGCGAGCTACTTCGACCAGCAGGCCAGCGCCTGGGATGCCTCGATGGCGCCCTACCGCGACACGATCGCGCGGATCGCGTCCGAGCACACGGGCGCCACCTACGTCGCGACCGAGTCGATCTTCGACTACATGGCCCAGGCACTCGGGATGGTGAACAAGACCCCGCAGGGCTACCAGAACGCGGCCGCCGCGGAGAGCGACCCGGCTCCCGGTGACGTCTTCGACTTCCAGAAGGCGCTGGAGAGCGGCTCGGCCGACGTCCTGATCTACAACACGCAGACCGAGGGCTCGATCCCCGAGCAGCTGCGGCAGTCCGCCGAGACGGCCTCCGTCCCGGTCGTCGACGTGACGGAGACGGTCGCGCCCGGGTTCGATACCTTCGAGGCGTGGCAGGTGAGCCAGCTGGACGAGCTGGAGAAGGCGCTGGCGACCTCGTAGTGGGGTCGGTCAACGCGATCGAGCTGGACGGCGTCAGCGTCGCGCGGGGAGACCGCGTCGTCTGGAGCGACGGGACGTTCGCCGTCGAGCCCGGTTCCTTCGTCGCGGTGATCGGGCCCAACGGGTCGGGCAAGACGACCCTCCTGCAGTTGGTGCTCGGGCTGCTGCCGACGCGGACCGGAGAGGTACGAGTCCTGGGGAGCGTGCCGGCCCGCGGAAACGCCCAGATCGGCTACGTGCCCCAGAGCTACGGGACCGTCAACGGAGACCTGGTCCGTACGAGAGACCTGGTCCGGATGGGGCTGGACGGCGGCCGGTGGGGGATGGGACGGCCGTCGGCCGAGGATCGCCGCAGAGTCGACGCCGCCCTGGAGGCCGTCGGTGCGCAGTCCTTCGCGAACCGGCGGGTATCCCAGCTCTCCGGCGGCCAGCAGCAGCGCGTCGCCATCGCCCAGGCCATCGTGGGCTCGCCGCGCATCCTCCTGCTCGACGAGCCGCTGGCGAACCTGGACATCAAGACCCAGCGGGAGATCGTCGACCTGCTCGGAGTGCTGCGTGAACGCCTCGACCTGACGATCCTGGTCGTCGTCCACGACCTGAACCCGCTGCTGCCGCAGCTGACCGGGGCGATCTACCTCCTGGACGGACACGCGCACTACGCGCACATCGACGATGTCGTCGACGAGGAGCTGCTCACGCACCTGTACGGCACGCAGATGCGCGTCGTGCGCACGCCGCACGGCGACCTCTACACGCGGAGCGCGTAGTGGCGCCGCTGTCCGTCACGTTCCAGCCGAACTGGCTGGAGGTGCTCATGTCGCCGTTCATGCGCAACGCGTTGATCGGCGGCACGCTGGTCGCCATCGCGGCTGGCGTCATCGGCTACTTCGTCATCGTCCGTGGCACGGCCTTCGCCGCGCACGCCCTCGCCCACATCGGCTTCCCCGGTGCCACGCTCGCGGTGCTGCTCGGGGCGAGTGTCACCGGCGGCCTGCTCGTCTTCACCGTCGCGGGGGCCCTGACGATCGGTGCCCTCGGCAAGAGGGCCGATGACCGGGAGATCGCGACGGGCACCGTCCTGGCGTTCGCCACGGGCCTGGGCGTCCTCTTCGCGTCGCTCGCCACCGCCGGCTCCACGACAGTGACGAACGTGCTGTTCGGCAGCCTCCTGGCGATCACGTCGCAGCAGCTGGTCGTCTTCGGCGTGCTCACCGCGCTCATCGTGCTGGCCGTCGTGGCGGTCTTCCGGCCGCTGCTGTTCGCCTCGATCGATCCGCTGGTGGCGGAGGCGAAGGGGCTGCGCGTCCGGTTGCTGGGCACGGTCTTCATGGTGCTGCTCGCCCTGGTGATCACCATGAGCGTCCAGGTCGTCGGGACGCTCCTGCTGTTCGGGCTCGTGGTGACGCCGGCGGCGACCGCGCTCCGCATCACCGCGCGTCCGGTTCTGGCCGTCGCCATGGGCAGTCTGCTCAGCCTCGTCGCGGTCTGGGTCGGCCTGGTCCTCGCCGTCATGTTCAACCTTCCCCCGAGCTTCTTCGTCGTCACGGTGTCCACAGGAATGTGGCTCGCAGCGCTTGGCGCGACCCGCGTTCGACATGGCCGCCCGCGCCGGGCTGACCCTCCACGAGCATCACGAGGTGCGGACCTTCCGTGACGCCTGCCCGCCGCGAGTGAGCCCGGTAGCCTGACGACGTCGAGGCGCCGATCCGTCGAGGAGGGCTCGTGACCCGAGGCGGGCCCCGCCCATGAGCACGATCGCCGCGGTCCACGGCGTGCTCGCTCCCTACGACTACGCGCAGCCGGAGATCACCGAGGCGTTCGCCGCCGTGGTCGCACCGAATGGGGACAAGCGCGACCTGATCCGGCGCATCCACGCGGCGACCGGCGTGCAGCGGCGGCATCTCGCCCGCCCTTTTGCGGAGGACGCGCAGCTCACCGGCCTCGGCCAGGCGAACGACACCTTCATCCGCGTCGGGCTCGCCCTCGCCGAGGCCGCGACCCGCGGGGCGCTCGACGAGACGGGCCTGCGGCCGGAGGACGTCGACCTCGTGATGGCGACCTCGGTCACGGGTCTCGCGGTCCCCTCGATCGATGCCCGCCTCGTACCGCGGCTCGGGCTTCGGGATGACGTGAAGCGCGTGCCGTTGTTCGGGCTCGGCTGCGTGGCAGGTGCGGCGGGAGTCGCCCGGCTCCATGACTACCTCGTCGGCCACCCCGACGACGTTGCCGTCCTGGTGTCGGTCGAGCTCTGCTCGCTGACGGTCCAGCGCGACGACGCCTCGATGGCCAACATCGTGGCGAGCGGCCTCTTCGGCGACGGGGCGGCCGCCGTCGTGATGGTCGGTGAGCGTCGCGCGCAGGCGCTCGGCCTCACCGGACCGCGCGTCGTCGCCACCCGCAGCCGCCTGTATCCGGGGACCGAGCGCACGATGGGGTGGGACATCGGGGAGAGCGGCTTCCGCATCGTGCTGTCCCCGGGCGTCGCCGACGTGATCCTCGACCACCTCGAGTCCGACGTTGAGGGATTCCTGGCCGACCATGCGAGCACGACCGGGGACGTCGACGTCTGGGTGAGCCATCCCGGCGGACCGAAGGTGCTGTCGGCGGTCGAGTCCGCGCTGGACCTGGCACCAGGCCGGCTCGACGTGAGCAGGCGCAGCCTCGCGGAGGTGGGCAACCTGTCGTCGGCATCGGTGCTGCACGTCCTGCGTGACGTGCTGAGCGGGTCCGACGGCCCCTCGCCGAGCCCCGGATCGACCGGTGTCCTGCTGGCGATGGGCCCCGGGTTCTGCGCCGAGCTCGTGCTGCTGCGGTGGTGAGGCCATGAGCGGATACGTCGCCTTCACCGTGCTCGTCGCCCTCGTGGGCGTCGAGCGGATCGCCGAGCTGGTCGTCTCGACGCGCAACCTGCGATGGAGCCGAGATCACGGTGGGGTCGAGTACGGGCGCTCCCACTACCCCTACATGGTGGCGCTGCACGTCTTCCTGCTCGTCGGCTCGCTGGTCGAGGTCTGGGTCTGGCGACCCACGCTCGTCCCGGCACTGTCGTGGACGATGCTCGCGCTGGTCGTCGCCTCCCAGCTGCTGCGGTGGTGGTGCATCGTCTCGCTCGGCCATCGGTGGAACACGCGGGTCGTCGTCGTCCCGGGGCTGCCCGCCGTGCGGACCGGCCCGTACCGATGGCTGACGCACCCGAACTACGTCGCCGTGGTCGTCGAAGGCTTCGCACTGCCGCTGACCGGGTCCGCCTGGGTGACCGCTCTTGTCTTCACGGTGCTGAACATCCCGCTCCTGCGCACGCGGATCCGGGTCGAGAACCAGGCGCTGGCGACGTTGCCGCCGCAGCCCTCGTGATCGATGTCCTCGTCGTCGGCGGCGGGCCGGTCGGCCTCGTGGCCGCGATCCACGCGGCCCGCCAGGGGCTGCAGGTCACGGTCGTCGAGCCGCGCACCTCCCCGGTCGACAAGGCCTGCGGCGAGGGTCTGATGCCCGACGCCCTGAGCCGGCTTCGGCGGATCGGCGTCGACCCGCCCGGTATGCCGATCCGGGGGATCCGCTACCGGGACGGCCGGCGGGAGGCGGTCGCGCACTTCTCGGGCGAGCCCGGACGCGGTGTGCGTCGGACGGCCCTCCACGCCGCCCTGGCGGAGCGCGTGCGTGACCTCGGCATCGCCGTCGTCGCCGCGACGGCCGGCGACGTCGTCTGCGGCTCCGGCCGGGTCGAGGCCGCTGGCATCACTGCCCGCTACCTGATCGGTGCCGACGGCCTGCACTCGGCCGTCCGTCGGGCGCTCGGGCTCGACGCACGCCCGGCAGGGCGGCGGCGTTTCGGCGTGCGCCAGCACTTCGACGCCGCCGCCTGGACGGACCTGGTTGAGGTCCACTGGCTGTCCGACGCGGAGGTGTACGTGACACCGGTGGACGAGCACGTGGTCGGAGTGGCCGTCCTCGGGGAGCCGCCCCTCGACCTGCCCGCGGCGATCGCGCGGGTTCCGGAGCTGGCCGAGCGGCTGGCGGACGCCCGACCGGTGTCGGTGCCGCGCGGGGCCGGCCCGCTGCGGCAGCGGTCGTCGGCGCGACGAGTGGACCGTGCGCTGCTCGTGGGCGACGCGGCCGGCTATGTGGACGCGCTCACCGGCGAGGGGCTGCGGGTCGGCTTCGCGGAGGCCGAGGCCGCCGTCGACGCGATCGTGGCCGGCGCGCCCGAGCTGTACGAACGGCAGTGGCGATCGATCACGCGCTCGTACCGGTGGCTGACGACCGGCCTGGTCTGGACGACGTCGCGGCGGTGGCTGCGCCCGACGGTCGTCCCGGCAGCTCACTGGCAGCCGGCGGTGTTCGCTCGCATCGTCGATCGCCTGGCGTACTGAGGCCAGGCGGCACCGGGGCCCTCAGCCGGCCGTGATGGTCAGTGCCACCACGTCGACGACGGCGACCACCAGCAGCGCGTCGAACATCGCCGACCGGCGTCGCGCGGCGCTTCCCCACACGACCGCCCCCACGTAGGCGACGACCAGCACCGTCGCCAGGAGCGGACCCCGCCCGCGCGCCACCGAGACGACGACGAGGACGAGCGTCCCTACCCCGAGCAGGACCCAGCACGCGATCGTGGCCCACCGGGCGCCCAACCGCACCACCAGCCCGCCCAGGTGCGCGTCCCGGTCCACCTCGACGTCCCGCAGCGCGTTGGCGAGGTGCGCGCTGACGGCCAGGAGGGCGAACACGGCAACCGTCCATGCGGGGGCGGGTCCATCCCCGAGCCCGAGGTACACGAACATCGGCAGGGCGCCGAATCCCACCGCGTAGGGCACCCACGACCACACGGTGCGCGACACGGCGACGTTGTACAGCCAGCCCATCGCGACGAAGAGCACGTGGAACGATCCGCCGACCGGGCCGGCGACGCTCCAGCTCAGCACGCAGGCGAGGACCAGCGCCACCGAGGCGGCGGCCCAGAGGCTGCGCGCGCTGATGCCCGCCGACACGGTGGGCTTGTCCGTCCGGTCGGCTTGCAGGTCGCTCGCCGCATCGGCGGCGTCGTTGCTCCAGCCGATGGACAGCTGCCCGACCAGGACCGTCGCCGCGAGCAGCGCCAGGGGCAGCCCGCGCCATCCGGCGCTCCAGGCGAAGACCGTCATGATCACGGTGACGGCGAGCGTCGGGCCCGCGTGCGCCGCGACCGCGTACGCGCGGATCCGGATCATCCGAGCTCGCGCGTGGACGTCGTGGGCGGTGGGGAGCCCGCGGCCTCCAGGTACCGGATCACGGCGAGGACCCGTCGATGGTCGTCGGCGTCGATCGGGAGACCGAGCGTGTCGTAGATGTTCGACGTGTGCTGGACCACGGCCTTCTCCGTCAGCACGAGCTGACTGGCGATCGCGGCGTTGCTGCGCCCCTCGGCCATCAGCGCCAGCACCTCGAGCTGTCGTGGAGTCAGCGCGGTGATGACCCCCTTGGCCCGGCTGGCCCGCGTCATCATCACCGCGACGACCTCCGGGTCGAGCGCGGTCCCGCCCTCCACGACGCGGCGCAGGCTGGCGGTGAAGAGGTTCACGTCGGCGACCCGTTGCTTCAGGAGGTACCCGACACGGCTGCCGTCCTGATGAAGGAGCTCGGTGGCATAGCGGCGCTGGACGTGCTGCGAGAGCACGACGACGCCGATCCCCGGATGGGCGTGGCGGATCCGCAGGGCGGACAGCAGACCCTCGTCGGTGTACGTGGGCGGCATCCGGATGTCGGTGATCACCAGGTCGGGACGGTGCCGGGAGACCTCGCGCTCGAGCTGGGCACCGGTGCCCACGGCGGCGACGACCGTCATGCCGTCGTCCTGGAGGACATGGCTGAGTCCCTCGCGCAGGAGCACCTCGTCCTCGGCGATGATCACCCGCACGGCAGCTCCACTCTCACGCGTGTCCCGTGTCCGGACCGCGAGTCGATCTCGACGATCCCGTCGATCGCATTCACCCGATCCATGAGTCCGCGAAGCCCGCTGTGGCCGTCCACCCGGGCGTTCCCGACGCCATCGTCGCGGACATCCATGACGAGGCGGTCGCCGACCTGGTCGAGCCGGATGCTGACCTCGGACGCCCGGGAGTGCTTCACCGCGTTGGCGAGCAGCTCCGCGAGGACGAAGTAGGCCGTGTGCGTCGTCGCTTCGGTGAACCCGACCTCGTCGATGTCCGCCGAGAACGTCGCGGGGATCGCCAGCCGGTCGACCAGGTCCTCCGCCGCCGCAGCCAGGCCCTGCTCGACGAGCGTCGCCGGCAGGACGTTGTGCACGAGGCCGCGCAGGTCGGCGGCCGCGGCGTCGATTCCGCGGCGCAGATGCTCGGCGGCGGCACTCGTCGATGGTGGCGTGCCGGGCGCGTTGGCGATCGTCTGCGCCTCGAGTGCCAAGAGGACCAGCTGCACCTGCAGGCCGTCATGGAGGTCGCGCGCGATGCGCGACCGCTCGCGGAAGGCGGCCTCGACCAGGCGGAGACGGGACCGGGCCAGCTGGTCGTTGCTGGCGAGCAGCTCGGCCGTGAGCCGTTCGCGGTCGATCGCAATGGCCAGGACGTCGCCCGCTCGCCGCACGGTTGACGGGTCCGCGACCAGTCGCCGGTCGTAGCCGATCGCGCCGACCAGGCGGTCGTCGACGCGGACCTCGACCCAGCCCCGATCGGGGGCGCCGTCCGCCGCCGGGACGTCGACTCCGGACTCGTCGACGTAAGCCTGGCGATCCGGGACCCAGTACGCCACCTGCAGCGAGTCGTCGCCAAGGGTCGACGCGAGTGCGCGACCGACGGCCGGCCGATCCGCGCCGCCGATCGCCAGCCACGCGCTGAGGGCCTCGATCGCTGTCGTCCGTCGGAAGCCGCCGAGGAGCACGCCGAGGAGGAACGCGATCGGCAGGCCGGCCAGGAGTGCCAGCTGGGCGACGCCTGCGGCCGCGGGGGGCAGGTCGGTCGCACGGACGACGGGCGGGATCAGCGGGACGAGCAGGACGGCCAGGATCCCGTAGGCGAACATCGGGAGAAGGATCCGTCGGTGCCGCCGATCGGCGACCACCAGGCGCCGAGCCAGGACGACGGCCGTCACCAGCATGACCAGCAGCCCGAGCGCCGTCTGCGCCTTCTCGAGCACGGTGTCGTCGCCGGGCCCGGTCGGTGGAAGCATCGCGAGGACCAGGTCGAAGCCGACGGCCACGACGTAGGCGCTCACGACCGTCGTCACCGAGAGCCGTCCGCGCAGCCGCCCCGACGGGAACGCATGAAGGATGTGCACGGTCACGGCGAGGACGCTCGTCGCGAAGACCGCGTTCACCTGGACGAGCAGCGGTGCCGGCACGTTGGCCAGCCCACCGAGGCAGATCGCGATCGCGCCGACGATGATCAGCTGTCCGATGCCGTTCCCGGGACGACGCCACCAGGCGAGGAGCCCAGCGGCGAGCCAGACCCAGAAGACGGCGGTGAACAGGCAGACCGGCCAGTACGGGTCGGAGAGGACGTAGCCGGCACCGAGCTGGACGATGCCCAGCAGGACGCCGAAGACGAGGAGGAAGGCCAGCGCCCGTCCGAGGGAGCCGTCGCTCAAGCCGCGGCGGCCGGGCGACATCGCGTCCGATCGCACGGACGATCGGGACGACATCCCACAGAACGTAGCCCCCGACCGGTCCTCCGGGGGAATGGACCTGGGTCGCCTCTTCGAACCGCGGACCCAGGTCGGTTGTCCCCATGCCGGGCCGTCGATAGCGTCCAGGCCGTCAGGGGAACCAGTCGGAAGGCGCTGTGATGAAGTCGAATGACGCGAGCAGGTCGAGCGCACGGCTGTCCCGTTCGGTGGTCGCCGCCGCGGCCACGACGCTCCTGCTCGGCACGGTCGTCGCCTCCCCGCTCGCCGCGGCCGCACCGCAGAAGAAGCCCGTCCCGACTCCCGTCGCCATCGAGCTCGGTGCCGCGCCGAACCAGGACGTGATCCCGCTCTACACCGACCGTGCTGCGGCAGTGGCGGCGGCGCTCGGGAAGCTCCCGGCGATCATCCAGGACGCCCTCAGGCGGACCGGGGTGCCGGGGGCGTCGGTCGCGGTGGTGTCGGACGGCAGGACCGTCTTCAACCGGGCCTACGGGGTGCGCGACGTCCGCACCGGGGTGAAGGTCGACACCGGGACCGTCTTCCCGATCGCGTCCCTGTCGAAGCCCATGTCCGCGACGATCCTCGCGAAGGCATTCACCGACGACCCCAGCATGTCCTGGTCCACGCCCGTGCGGACGCTGATGCCCGGCTTCACGATGGGCGACCCGTACGTCACCGACAACGCCACCGTCGGCGACTACTTCGCACATCGCAGCGGCATCCCGACCGGAGGCGGGGACGACCTCGAGGACATCGGCTTCGACCGCGACTACATCCTGGCCCACCTCGACGAGATTCCGCTCGCCCCGTTCCGGATCACGTACCAGTACTCCAACTTCGGCCTGACCGCCGGCGCCGAGGCCGTCGCCCACGCGCGGGGCCAGAGCTACGAGGCGATGGCCGAGCAGCTGCTGTTCGCTCCGCTGGGCATGACGTCGACGACGGCGACGCACGACGGGCTCCTCGCGATGCCCGACCGGGCGGTGCAGCACGCCCGCACGGGACCGACCGAGTTCCAGCCCCTCTTCGACCGCGACGCGGACGCCGAGGCGCCGGCCGGCGGGATAGCGTCGACGTCCGGCGACGTCGCGAAGTGGATGGCGATGGTCCTCGCCGACGGTCAGCTCGACGGCGTGCGCTTCATCGACCCGGAGCCCCTGGTCGAGGCGTTCTCGTCCGAGGTCATCACGTCGCACAACAGTGCGCTCGACCAGCGGCCGTCCCACTACGGCTACGGCATGAATGTGGGCTCGGCGGTCGGCGGTCGCGTCGTCCTCAGCCACTCCGGTGCCTTCGGCATGGGGACGGCCACCAACGCGACGCTGATCCCCGACCTCGACCTCGGGATCACGATCCTCACGAACGGGGCGCCGGTCGGCCTTCCCGAGGCCGTCGCCCAGGCGTTCGTCGACGAGGTCATGTACGGCGCACAGACCCGGGACTGGGTCGCGGCATACGGCGCTCGCTTCGCGCACTTCGCCGATCCGTCGGGCGACCTGGCGGGCCAGGCACCGCCGGCCGACGCGACGGCCGCTGGCCCGCTCTCGGACTACGTCGGGACCTACACGAGCCCGTACTTCGGCACGCTGACCGTGTCCCAGAAGGACGGGAACCTCTACGGCGCCATGGGTCCCGACGGCGGGTACGCGTTCGCGATCACGCCATGGAACGGCGACACCATGGCCTTCGCGCCGACCGGCGAGAACGCGCTTCCGGGGTCGCGGTCGTCCGTGGTCTTCGCCCGCGACGGCACGGACGTGGCCCGCGTGACCCTGACGTACTTCAACAGGTACCCCGAGGTCGAGGTGCCGTCGGGCCTGGGCGTGTTCACCCGGGTCCGATGAGCCCAGCTGCCTAGACCGGCGTCTCGCACGGGCTCGGGCTGCCCGCCGTGGTCCCCAGGCCCAGCGGGTCCAGGTCCCGGGTCTCGGGGACCGGCGTCCACCCGCCGGCCGTGGACTCGTACGTCCAGCGCGACCCGGACGTCGTGAGGCCGCGCACGGCGTCGATGAGGCGGTCGACGTGCTCCGACGTGGTCCCGACACCGATGCTCGCCCGCACGGCGGACGCGTCCGGAGACAGGCGCGCCAGCAGCGGATGTGCGCAGAACCGCCCGTCACGCACGCCGATGCCGTGCTCCGCCGACAGGACGCACGACACGTAGGCGGCGTCGTAGCCCTCCACGACGAACGACGCGACCCCGACCCGGTCGGGAGCATCCGGCCAGACGAGGAGGGGCGTGACGCCCGGGATCGACCGCAGGCCTGCGTCGAGCCGGTGCAGGAGGGCGCTCTCGTGGTCCTCGCGGGCACCGGCGGGGAGATCGTGCAGGACCTGGAGCGCCGTCGCGAGCGCGACGGCGCCGAGGACGTTCGGCGTCCCGCCCTCGTGCCGCTGCGGCGACGACGCCCAGCTCACGGAGTCCGTCGTGACCTCCCGCACCGCCCCGCCCCCGGGGAGGTAGGCGGGCGCGGCCTCGAGCCAGTCGTGCCGGCCGATGAGCGCGCCGGCGCCGAACGGTGCGTAGAGCTTGTGCCCGGACACCGCGAGGTAGTCGATGCCCAGCTCGGCGATGTCGATGCGGCGGTGTGGCGCCAGCTGTGCGGCGTCGATGCTGATCCGCGCGCCGTGGCGGTGCGCGATACCGGCCAGCTCGGCGATCGGGAGCACCTCGCCGGTCACGTTCGAGGCTCCCGTCACGGCAAGCAGGGTCGTCGGGCTGCTCGCGAGCGCCTCCTCGACGGCATCGATCGTCGCGGCGAGCGTCGCTCGCGCCGGAACGGTCCGCACCTCGTGGCGCCGCCAGGGCAGCAGGTTCGCGTGGTGCTCGATGTCCAGAACCACGACGCGGGCTCCGGCGGGCAGTGCGGAGGAGAGCAGGGTGATCGCGTCGGTCGTGTTGCGTGTCAGGACGACGTCGTCGTCCGGACGGGCACCCAGACATCGTCCGATCGTGGCACGGGCGTGCTCCAGCGCATCCGTCGTCACGCGAGACGCGTAGCCGGAACCGCGGTGCGCGCTCCCGTAGTGTGAGAGGACCGTGCTGATCCGGTCCGCCACCGCCGTGAGCGCGGGTGCGGTCGCGGCGACGTCGAGCCCGGCGTAGGGGACCGAGCCACCGTGGACCACCGGCGCGTGCAGGTCGGCGCCGACGACCGGCAGGAGCGGACCGACGGGGTCCGGGGCGTCATCGCGGAGATCGGCGTGCGTACGAGGGGAGAGCGTCGTCACGGTCATGCATCACCCGTTCGGTGAGGGACCCGTCGGGTCCGCGCTTGCCGGCGCGCGGCTGCGCACTGGCCCGGTCCTCACCCAGGGCACCCCACCGCGGTGGAGGGTTGCCGGTCGACCAGCTGGGGCTTGACGTCGACACTCGTGACCTGCCGCGGAGGTTAGCCGGGGCCACGTTGTCGTGGCAAGCCCGGGGCGGCGATCAGGCCGTCGAGAGCCGCAGGAGCATCTCGTGCGCGGGCCTGCGCACGTGAGGGGGCCTGACCGGACTCAGGCGGCGAGGTGGAAGGTGCTCGCGAATCGGCCGAGCAGGGCGCGCCGGCCACGCAGGACCTCGACGGCTCCGGTGGCGATCGCCCGGTCCGGCGTGAGCTCCCCGGAGATGAGCCGCCGGATCTGCGGCCCGGCAGCGAATGCCAGGTCGGCCGGGCCGTCGCCGCGGCTGACCTCCAGGCGCGCCCCCTTGACCTGGACGTAGAGGTCCACCGGGCCGACGTGTGCCTCGTACGTCGTCGGCGGAAGGTCCGCGGCGACCAGCGGTCGGAACGCGGTGCGAAGGGCCATCGTCATCGAGTCGGGCGTGATGACCTGCTCGTCGCGCGGATCGCCCATCGCCTTGAAGCCCCACGCCCCCAGCGCGAGCACGACCGGCTCGAGCTCGCGTCCGTACGGCGTGAGCTCGTAGATGATCACGCGCGAGCGCGGCACCCGCCGGATCACGCCGGCGGCCTGCAGCTCCTTGAGTCGAGCGGCCAGGATGTTGCTCGGGATGCGAGGCAGGCCGGCCGCGAGCTCGCCGTAGCGACGCGGCCCGACGAGCAGGTCGCGGACGATGAGCAGCGCCCACCGTTCCCCGACGAGCTCGACGGCTCGGGTGACTCCGCAGTACTGCCCGTAGTCGCGTGCAGCCATCGACCTCAGGCCTGCTCGGCGGCGAATGCCTCCGGGCCGCCGGCCGCAGCGGCCGGGTCCATCCAGCCGAACTCCAGGTGGTTGCCGTCGGGATCGCTGATGCCGCGCTGGTACATGAACCCGTAGTCCGACGGCGGCCGCGGCTCGGTGCCGCCCGCCGCGATCCCGGCCGCAGCGACCTGGTCGACCGCGTCGCGGCTATCGAGGAAGATCGCCGTCGCGGTGGCCGGGGCGACCGCGGGGTCGCCGACCGGCAGGTCGGTGAAGGTCTGGAAGAACTCGCGGGTCAAGATCATGAAGGCGCTGTGGTCCTCTTCGACGACGAAGCAGGCCGCGTTGTGGTCGGTGAAGAGCGGGTTGAGGGTGAAGCCGAGCGCGGAGTAGAACGACTTCGCCCGATCGAGATCGGTCACCGGCAGGTTCACGAACATCATGGCCATAGTGGTCTCCCTCGCTCCGGTGCAGTGCGTAGAGACTTGCAAAAAACAAGTGAGGCGTCAAGAGCGACCGGGTTGCGAATCCGTGATACTCGGAAAAGCCCTGCTCGCCAAGGGAAACGGGCTACCGTGCGTCTGCGGGGAACCTTCTCGGGGAGGAGGTCGCATGGCGGAGGGCACGGCAGAGGGCACGGCAGAGGACCCCTGGACGCTCACGACCGCGCCGGGCACGTCCGCGTACACGATGTACCGGGACCTCGACATGAGCCCGCCGGCGCTGGTGTGCGTCGTCGGCTCGACCACCCTGCGGTACGACCTGCGAGCGGTCGACGACCTCCGGGACTGGCTCGTCGCCCAGGGCGACTGGGTCGAGCTGGGGGCGGCCGACGAGAAGAAGCCGGCCAAACCCGGAACGGTCGAGGCGTGGGCTCGGGACCCGTCGAATCCCCTCGGAGGCTGGTACGGCCTGCGCGCCGGCTACCGGGGCCGGTTCGGGATGTACGTGCCGCCACTGCTGGAGCACCTCGGACTGGCCGAGCTCGAGCACAACCCGCGCAACAACCGCGTCCGCGCGACGTAGCCCTTCACCGCGGGCAGTCGCGGTCCCCGCTGACGCCGAAGTCCTGCGCGGGCAGTCGAGACGAGCACAGCGTCGGCCACCGCCACGGGTTGTCGCCGGTCTCGTCGACGTTCCACGTCGAGCCCGACAGGTCGGCGCGCGTGAGGTCGGCCAGGAACAGGCTCGGATTGCTGAGCGAGGCGTCGACTCCCGTCATCCGCGCCTCGGAGAGGTCGGCGTAGGCGAGGTCCGTATGGATCAGGCGCGCCTTCGCGAACGTCGCGCGCCGCAATGACGCGGCAGTGAGCGAGCTGTCCGTGAGGGTGCTCCCGTCGAAGACGGCCCCGTCGAGGT
>JAFIHP010000360.1 GCA_017849335.1 Actinomycetales bacterium
CCGGCTCCGGCTCGGGCTGCCACGCCGGCTCGGGTTCGGGCTGCCACGCCGGCTCCGGCTCCGGCTCGGGCTGCCACGCCGGCTCCGCCGGCCACGCCACGGGTTCCGCCGGCGTCGGGGCGGCGCGCTCGTCCAGCCAGCCTCCCCATGCCTCGGGGACCAGCAGCCGATCTCGCGGCGGCGTCGCCCGACGGTCGTGGTCCACCTCGACCGTGCCGGCCAGCACCAGCAGGCTCGCGGCCCGAATCACGTCCGCGCGCGTCAGGCCGAGCGCATGGGCGATCTCGTCGGCTGACCGCACCCCGTCGACGAGTTCCAGAAGGGCGCGGAACTCGTCGCGATCCAGGTTCGACGGCATGGCGGCGGAGCCGCGGCGCAGGACGAGCTCGCCGGGCTCGCATCGTGCCTCGATCGCCTCCCACGCGCGAGCGATGCGCTGCTGACGGCCCTGGACCAGGCGCAGCAGCCGCGGGATGTCCTGCGGGAGCGAGCAGTAGTCGGAGGTCGTCGCCGACGTCTCCCGGTCGATCCGCGCCTTGGGCACGGCGATGACCGCCCCGAGACAGGCGATCAGCAGCTCCTGGTGGAGGTTGACCAGCTCGTCGACGGTCATCCACTCCTGCTCGACCGCTGTCGGCCCGACCCGCCCATGGGCCTGGTGCGCGCCGAAGATCTGGGCGAGCTCGGACCACCGGGACGCGTCGACCACACCGTCGGTCCGGAGTCGGTCCATCACGACCGGCCCGTAGCCGCCGAGGTGCGTGGCGTAGACGCCGCCCTCGTAGAAGTAGATCTGCGCGGTGGCGTTCGACCCCTTGACGCTGATCTCGACCGCGCCGGTGAATCCCCGTTCCTCGAGCGTGCGCAGGCGGTTCGAGACGTTCTTCGCCGACGCGGCGGAGTCACCGTCGTCCGCACGGTCCTTCTTGCCCAGCAGCGCCACCGGCGATCTCCCCTCAGGCGGCCAGCGTCGCACGCCAGCGCAGGCCGTCGGCCTCGCCGAGCTCGCGCATCACGGTGGACCGCAGTACGTGCACGGCAGCATCGAAGTCCGACGGGAGCGCCGCCAGGGCCTCGATGCCCGCGTTGACGAGCTCCCAGCGCGTGGTCACCGTCATGAGCGCATCGTCGCCGACCGCCACCGCGGACTCGACGAGGTACGCCGCGAGCGACCAGGCATCCGCGTCGTAGGCGCGGCGGACCGCGGCCCCGAGCTCACCCGCGTCCCGTAGCTTGTACGCGTTCCGCATCGCGTCCGCCGCGTCGCCGCGGCGCCCCTCCACGAACGACCGCGCGGTCAGGCCCATCAGCCGGCGCGACACCGAGGCGGTGATGTCGGCAGCGGTCGGCGCCGTCATCGCCCCGAGGTAGGCGACCGAGGGCATCCGCGCCTCGACCGCGCGCGCCAGTCGCTGGTCGAACGCCCGAAGCATGCGTCGGCGCGCTCCGACGACGACGTGCTCCGCGCTGGTGTCGGGGTACTCGGAGTCGACCTCGTGCCGTTCGGAAAGCGCACGGATCATGACCTCCCCCGCTTGGTAGTAGCGCCGGACGGGCGTCGGCGAGCCCAGCACGATCCGCTCCCAGAGCACCGCCTGGGCCGCCGCCAGGTCCGCGCCCCACGCGCAGGCCACCGCGTCCATGCTCTCGCCGTGGGCGGCGAAGGCGCGCGCGGCACTGTCGAGGGTCGTCGAGTGCGCCAGGCACCGCGCGTAGAACTCCTCCACGGTCGCGCGGCGAGGCACGTCAGTCACCGGACCCGGCCGGCTTGGGCTTCTTCGCCTCGTCGGGCCGCTTCAGCGCGCCCGCATCGGCCTTCACCTTCTCCCCGGACAGCGGCACCACCCGACGCACGCCGAGGAAGTTGGCGACATCGGTGCCGGTGAACGCCTCGACGTGCGCGACGCTGCCGCAGGCGTTCGTGTGAGCCATCATCGGCACACCGCCCTTCTCCTGCGGCCCGAGATACATCACCACGTGGCGGTACGAGCAGGTCTGGCCCGCCGGGCACGTGTCGTACAGGACCAGGTCGCCGGGGCGGATCTCGCTGGGCGGGATGACGGCGTAGTGCGGGTCCAGCGATGCGCCGTCCCACGGGACCATGTTGCGTGTCGACGGCGCCCATCCGTCGCCGGCCGTCCCCAGACCCGCCCCTTCGGCGTACGCGCGCGAGACGTACGACGAGCAGTCGTAGCGCCATGCGGCGAGTCGGCCGATGCCCTCGCAGGCGTAGGGGGCTCCGAGCCGGACGAGCGCCCACTTGATGGCGAACGCCGCCTGCGGGGTCGACGCGTTCCGCACGGCCGCCTCGCACAGCTTCTTGATGCTCACGCCGTCCGGAACGGTGCCGGCGAGAACCGACGTGGGGCATCCGTTGGGTCCGACCACGGTCTGCGGCTGGGCGACGCTGACCAGACGGGCGAGCTCGGCCTGGTCGGCGGCGAGCTTCTTCTTCGCCTTCGCGAGGGTCGCGGCGGCTCCGTCGGCAGCAGTCCGGGCCTCCTGCGCACGGATGTCGGTCGCCGCTGCTGCCGACTGCGCGGCCACCGCGGAGTCCTGCGCCTGGGCGAACACGCTCGCCTCGTCGCCCGTGGCGGATCGCATGTAGACCATCGAGTCGATGGTCCGCAGCACGTCGTCCGGCTTGCTTCCCAGCACGCTCATGAGCACGTCGACGTCGGTCGTCCCCTGGATGTAGAGGTCGCGAACGGCGACGGAGAGCTGGTCCTGGGCGCCGGCCGCCTCGAACTCGGCGCGGTTGCGCACCCGGGTCGCGAGGGCCAGGTCACCGACCGACTCGGCGAGCACGCGCTGGGCCGACACCAGCTGCCGGCTGAGGGTGCGCACCCGCGTCTTGCCGGCCTCGATCTGGCGCCAGACGGTGCCGTAGTCGTCGACGAACGACGGGTCCACGGGCGCGGTTCCGTCCGATCCGGGGACGGGTTCCTCGGAGACCGGCTTCTCCCCCGGAAGCGCACCGCCGCCGGCCTGCGCCGGACCTGCGCCGCCGTCTTTGCCCGCGCCGCCCGTGCCCTCCCCGTCCGACGAACCCGTCGCGGGCAGGTCGATGCCGGCAGGAGGCGCGGGATCCGTGACGCCCCCCGGCGGCTGGCTCGCACCCGGATCCGGGACCGCCGAGGGAGCCACCGCCTCGCCTTGCTGCGTCTCGTCAGCTCGGGCCGGCCCGACGAGGACCGCGGAGACGACGCCGACCGCCAGGAGGACCGCCAGAGCAGCGCCGGGCGCGCGACGGCCCCACCGCGGCCGCGCGGCCGCCCTGCGCTGTGACATACGAACCATTATCAGTGCGCCCGCGTGGGCGACTCGACAGCACCGTCCCGGCGCGTCGGTCGCCGCGATGAGCCGCATCGTCACGGGCAGGCGCGGCGGCCGCGGTGGGTACCGTGACATCGAACCCGAGCGGAGAGGGACTCATGGACGACGTGGAGATCATCGGGCCCGTCAGCGAGCCCGACGAGCGCGGCCACCGGGTCCGCGCCACGATTCGCGTCGGGGCGTGGCAGACGGACCTGTGGTACCAGGCGTCCCGCGGCGACCTCGCCGACCTGCTCGACCCCTTCGTCGCCGTCTGCCTGGTCCCGGCGATGAAGCGCGGCGGACGCGTGGTCCTCCGAGGTCCGGCCTCGGCCGAGTTCCTCGCACAGGTGCAGCGGATCCAGCGCATCTTCGAGCTCTACCGCGAGGACGCGTACCACGAGGGCCGGCACCGCCTGCGGCGCGTGGAGGTCGTTCCCAGGGAGCAGCGGCCGCCCGTCGTCGGCACCGGCGCCGCGATGTTCTTCTCCGGCGGCGTCGACTCCCTCTACTCGGCCGTCACCCACCCGGAGATCCGCCACGGGATCTTCATCGATGACTTCGACGGCTTCTTCCCGGCTCCCGTGCGCGACGTCGTCCACGACAACGCGGCACAGGCTGCGGCGGCACTCGGCATGGAGCTCGTCCGGCTGCAGACGAACGCGAAGGCGGTGACGATGTCCGGTCTGGGCCCCGCAGGACCGCCGTCGTCCTGGCGGATCGTGGGTGGCTCGGTGCAGGAAGGCGCGGCCCTCCTCCTCGCCCCGGCGTTCGATCGCGTGCTGTTCCCGTCGTCCGAGGCCGTCGGCTACCACACGCGGTTCGGCGACGGCCCG
>JAFIHP010000361.1 GCA_017849335.1 Actinomycetales bacterium
CCTTCAGCTGCGCGTCAACGGAGTGGTGCGGCAGGACCTCACGCCGGCCGACATGATCACCGAGCCGGCGGCAGCCATCACGGCGCTCGCCCGGTTCCAGCCCATGGAGCCCGGCGATCTGCTGCTGACAGGCACGCCCGGTGGAACCGCCCTCAAGGCACCGCCGCACGTCGTGGAGATCATCGCCGCGATGCTGCCCACGGCGACGAAGTGGAGGATCTTCTTCGACAAGCAGGCCAAGAACCCCGACTACCTGCGAGCAGGCGACATCGTCACGACGTCGATCGCCACCGACGACGGCACCATCGACCTGGGCACCCAGGTCAACGTCGTGACGGACGCGCCGTGAGCACGGCCGCCGACGATCTCGTCGTCCCCGTCCTCATCGTCGGGGCGGGACCCACCGGCGTCTCGGCGGCGACGATGCTCGCGCAGCGCGGCATCGACTCGCTTCTGATCGATCGGTACGCCGCGGTCTACCCCCTGCCGCGGGCCGTCCACCTCGACGACGAGGTCCACCGCATCCTGCAGGGCATGGGCATGGCCGACGCGTTCGCCGCGATCTCGGAGCCCCGTCAGGGGCTGGTGATCGTCGACAACCGGCTGCGGATCATGGCGCGTTTCGATCGCACCCGCACCGTCGGCGATCACGGCTGGCCGCAGGCCAACTTCTTCGACCAGCCCGAGTTCGAGGAGGCCCTGCGCGCGAACCTCCGCCGGTTCCCCGGCACGCGTATCCAGGGCCGTCGGGAGCTCGTCCGCTTCGAGCAGGACGTCACCGGTGGCAAGGCGCCCGTGCGGGCCGTGGTGCGCGACCTCGACTCCGGGGAAGAGACGGTGGTGTGGGCGAAGGCGCTCCTGGGATGCGACGGGGCAAACAGCACCGTGCGCGACCTCATCGGATCCACCCTGGTCGACCTGAAGTTCGAGGAGCGCTGGCTCGTCATCGACGCGACGTCGCCGCAGCCGCTGGACGTGCTGGACGTCGCGTACCAGGTGTCCGACTCGACGCGACCAGCCACCTTCATGAAGGTGCTGCCCGGCCGGTACCGCTGGGAGTTCCGGCTCAACGAGGGGGAGACAGTCGACGACCTGTGCGCACCGGGCCGGTTCAGCGAGCTCATCCGCCCGTGGACGCAGGACGTCCCCATCGACGACCTGACGATCATGCGCACCGCCGAGTACACGTTCCGCGCCCGCATCGCCGACCGGTGGCAGGACCGCCGTACGTTCCTGCTGGGCGACGCGGCGCATCTGACTCCGCCCTTCATCGGGCAGGGACTGTGCGCCGCGCTGCGCGACGCCTCGAACCTGTGCTGGAAGCTCGCTGCGGTGCTCGACGGGGGCGCACCCGAGTCGCTCCTGTCGACCTACCAGGAGGAACGCTTCGCGCCGGCGAAGAACCTCGTGCGCAAGGCCGTGATGCTGGGGACTGCCATGTCCGGCGGACCGGGGTACGCCTCGTTCCTGCGTCGTGCCGTTCTGGCCGCGCTGTGCCGGGTCCCCGGGATCTCGGACAAGGTTCTGGACACACCCTCGCCCCCGCTGGCGATCAGCCCGCTCGTGAAGCGTGACAAGAAGCACCCCTTGCCCGGCACGTTGGCGCCCCAGCCCTGGCTCGTCGTAGACGGAGTGCGCCGACGCGCGGACGACGTCCTCGGCAGCGGCTTCTCCGTCGTGACCGTCGTGGCCCCGGACCCCCAGACGCAGGAGCTCGCGAAGCGCCTCCAGGCGCCGATCGTGCTGATCGCGTCGAGCGCTCTGCCTGCCGGCGTCGTGCCCGACGTGGACGCCATCGCCGTGGACGAGGACGCGGTGCTGCTGACCTGGCTGCGCGCTGCGGGAGCGTCCACCGTGATCCTGCGTCCGGACCGGGTCGTCCTGCTGCAGTCCACGAACGACGATCGCCACCTCGGCGTCGACGACCTCGACCCGATGGTCGGCACGCCGCCCCTGGCCACCCCCGTCCCCTAGCCGGAGGCACCCACATGGACGAGATCACCTGGCCCGACAGGTACGACCGGCCGAGCGACCTCGACGTCATCGAGACCGTCCCGTACGCGGAGCGCGGGTTTCCCGACACGACCCTCGCCGCCGTCGAGCGCGCCGAGCGGCTGTGGCCCTCGCGCATCGCCCTGTCGATCATGCCGAGCGGCGAGCACTGGAACGAAGCCGTCGACCTGACCTACGGCGAGCTGGCGGCATCCGTGCGCTCCTACGCCAACGCGCTCGCCTCGCTGGGGGTGTCTCGCACCGACACCGTCGCCCTGGTGTCACCGAACACCGCTCAGCTCATTCCCGCACTGCTCGGCGCGCAGGCCGTGAGCATCGCCGCACCCGTGAACCCGGCTCTGCGCGAGGACCACATCCTGCACCTGCTCCAGGCGGGCAACGCCAGCGTGGTCGTCGCCGCCGGCCCGGAGATCCACCCGCAGCTGTGGGCCGCTGCCGTCGCCGCAGCCGGCCTCCTCCGGCCGAAGGCCCTGCTCGCCCTGCGCCCGACCGCGGCAGCGGGGTCGGCCCCGCAGCTCGACCAGGTCGACGGGGTGACCGTCGCCTACCTGGAGGACCTGGCCGCGGCGCAGCCCGGCGACCAGCTGATCGGCCCTCCGCCGGCCGGATCGGACCTCGCGGGCCTGTTCCATACCGGCGGCACCACCGGTGTGCCCAAGCTCGCCGCGCATACGCACCGCATGGAGATGGCTGATGCGTGGGCGGTCGGGGCGATGTCGGAGCTCGACGATGACTCGGTGCTGCTCGCGGCACTGCCGCTCTTCCACGTCAACGCCGTCGTGGTGACCCTGCTCGCGCAGGTGCTGCGAGGGCGACGGGTGGTGTGGGCCGGACCGCTCGGCTACCGCGACCCGGCGTTCATCGGCTCCTTCTGGCGCATCGTGGAGCACTACCGCATCGCGGCGATGTCCGCCGTGCCGCTGGTCTACTCGACCCTGCTGTCGGTTCCCGTCGACGGGGACATCTCGAGCCTGCGGATGTGCATCGTCGGAGCTGCCCCGCTGCCTCGCGCGGTGACGACCGCCTTCCACGACCACACGGGCATCCAGCTGGTCGAGGGCTACGGCCTCACCGAGGCCACCTGCGCCAGCGCGCGCTCCTTCGCCGCGGACCCGAGGCCGGGCAGCTGCGGGCAGCGCCTGCCCTACCAGTCCGTCGCCGCCGCGCGGCAGGATCCGCAGACCGGCGCGTGGTCGACGCTGCCTCCCGACGAGGTGGGCACGATCGTCATCCGGGGAGACGTCGTCTTCCCCGGCTACGTCGTCGCCCACGACCACGACGGACCGGTCCTCGACACCGCGGGCAAGGTCACCGACGGATGGCTCGACACCGGCGACGTGGGCTCGGTGAGCGCGGACGGGTTCATCACCCTGCGCGGTCGCACCAAGGACCTCATCATCCGCGGTGGGCACAACATCGACCCTGCTGTCATCGAGGAGGCCCTGCGTTCGCATCCGGCGGTCATCGACGCCGGTGCTGTCGGCAGCCCCGACGAGCGAGCGGGCGAAGTGCCCGTGGCGTTCGTCACCGTACGCGACGCGGACGTCGCCACGGACGAGCTCATCGCGTGGGCCGCCGGTCGGGTCTCTGAGCCGGCGGCAGCGCCGAAGGCCGTCTTCATCGTGGATGCGCTGCCCGTCACCGCCGTGGGCAAGCCCTACAAGCCCGAGCTGCGGCTCCTCGCCGCGCGCTGGACCCTGCGGTCGCAGCTGGAGAGCCGGGGCGCCGTGCTGGTCGGTGACGACTGGTGCGCGGACGACGGAGGCTCTATCCGCCTGGCCGTCCCCGAACCCGCCGACGCCGAACTCCGTGACTCCGTCGCCGGGCTGCTCGACCGCTACCCCTTCCGCTGGGACTTCGTCGTCTGACGCGGCCCCGGGACCTGGTGACGGGGCAAGCGCGCGACGGTCCCGGGACGACGGACTCAGCGGACCGGCGCTGCGATCTGGACGAGGAGCGACTCCACGCGCCGCTTGATGTCGTCACGGATCCGGCGCACGTCGTCGATGCCGAGGCCGGCGGGATCGGGCACCTGCCAGTCCTCGTACCGCTTGCCGGGGAAGATCGGGCAGGCGTCACCGCACCCCATGGTGATGACGACATCGGCCGCACGGACGATCTCGTCGGTCCACGGCTTCGGGAACTCGCCCGATATGTCGATGCCGACCTCCGCCATGGCGGCGACGGCGACATGGTTGACGGCGTTGCCGGGTTCGGACCCTCCGGACCAGGCCACGGCACGATCTCCGGCCATCGCGTTGAAGAAGCCGAGTGCCATCTGCGAGCGCCCGGCGTTGTGCGTGCACAGGAAGAGGACCACGGGCCGGTGGTCGTCGCTCTTCCCCTCGACCCGGGCCAGGGCCGTCAGCCGCTCGCGCGCGAAGCGCTCGGCGAACATGGGCAGGTAGGTGTCGTTGGACAGCCGACCGGCGAACTCGTCGTAGGACGTGATCAGGAAGCGCTCGATCGTCTCGGCCCCGAAGACGCCGTCGAAGTTCTTCTGCAGCAGCAGTGACGACGAATGCAGGGTGCTGACGTGGAGCTCGGGGAGGTCATCGCGGAAGTAGGTGGGGATCATGGAGCGCACCATATTCGATCAGTGCCTATTGATTCAATGTTTGTTGATCTATTATGGACCGCACACCCGCTTCTCATAAGCCGTTGCTTTTGACACAAGCCGCCGCTGATGCGTACCGTCGACGGCATGGCGACGCGCGCGACCACCTCCCCGGCCCAGCGGGCGCGGGAGATCGCCCCGATCCTCAAGGCCCTGTCCGACGAGAACCGACTGACGCTGCTGCTGGCGATCGCCGACAAGGACAGCACCGTCACCGAGCTGGCCGACGTGTCGGGCCTGTCCCAGCCGCTGGTCAGCCACCACCTGAAGTCGCTGCGGGAGACCGGCCTGGTCACCGCCACCGCGGTGGGCCGGACGAACGTCTACTCGCTGTGCTGCGACGCCATCGCCGATCCCATCGCCCTGCTCTCCGACCTCGCGACGCCGTCCTGCGCCCCGACGAAGCGGACCTGATCCCCGAACCGAAGGAGACCGCCATGCCTGTCGTCCGTGTCTACGAGCCGGCCCTGTGCTGCAACACCGGCGTGTGCGGTGAGGATGTCGACCAGGCGCTGGTCACCTTCACCGCCGACCTCACCGCCCTGGCCGAGCAAGGCGCCGATGTCGCCCGTCACAACCTCGCCAACGACCCGATGGCCTTCGCCACCGACGAGACGGTCCGGACGTTCCTGCAGGTCGCCGGCTCGGACGGCCTGCCCCTGACCACGGTCGACGGGGTCGCCGTCATGACCGGCCGGTACCCGACCCGCGACCAGCTCGCCCGCTTCGCCGGCATCGACGTGGCACCGGCCGTTCCCGCGGGCGCCACGCTTCTGCAGGTCGCCGACGAGCCCTCGGAGTCGTCGTGCGGCTGCGGATCCACCGGCTGCTGCTGACATGTACGCGTTCCTGACCGACCCGCCCCGCTTCCTCTTCTTCACCGGCAAGGGAGGCGTCGGCAAGACCTCCGTCGCCTGCGCCACGGCCGTCCACCTAGCGGACGAGGGCCGGCGCGTGCTGCTGGTCAGCACCGACCCCGCGTCCAACGTCGGGCAGGTCTTCGGGTGCACGATCGGCAACACCATCACCCCGATCCCCGACGTGCCGGGACTGGCAGCGCTGGAGATCGACCCGGAGGCGGCGGCGGAGGCATACCGCGAGCGCATCGTCGGCCCCGTGCGCGGCCTGCTGCCCGAGCCGGAGATCGCCTCCATCACCGAGCAGCTGTCCGGCTCGTGCACGACCGAGGTCGCGTCGTTCGACGAGTTCACCGCGCTGCTCACCGACGAGACCCTCATCGGGGAGTACGACCACGTCGTGTTCGACACCGCCCCCACCGGGCACACCATCCGGCTCCTGCAGCTGCCCGGGGATTGGAGCACCTTCCTCGACGCCGGGAAGGGCGACGCGTCGTGCCTGGGCCCCCTGGCCGGACTGGACAAGCAGCGCAGCGCCTACACCCGGGCCGTCGCCTCGCTCCAGGACGCCGAGCGGACGCGGCTCGTCCTCGTCGCTCGCGCGCAGGCGAGCTCCATCGACGAGATCGCCCGAACGGCCGCCGAGCTCGCCCTCATCGGCATCGACTCCGGCAGCGTCGTCATCAACGCCGTCCTTCCCGAGACCGCCGGCGACGATCCCCTCGCCGCCGCCGTCCGTCGCCGCGAGCGGGAGGCGCTCGAATCGCTTCCCCGCACACTCTCCGGCCTGCCGGTCGACGTGCTCGAGCTCAAGCCGGTGAACGTCATGGGACTCGCCGCACTCCGCACGCTCCTGGACACCGAGCCGTTGACCCTCGACGACGCGCCGCCGTCGTTCGACGAGGTCGTTGACCGCCCGCTCGTGGACCTCATCGACCAGATCGAGGCCGGCGGCCACGGACTGGTGATGTGCATGGGCAAGGGCGGCGTCGGCAAGACCACCGTCGCGTCCGCGATCGCGATCGCCCTGGCAGAGCGCGGGCATCCGGTCCACCTCACGACGACCGACCCCGCGGCGCATCTCGAGCAGACCCTCGCCGGCGTCGTCGCGAACCTTCGCGTCACCCGAATCGACCCGACGCAGGCCGCGCAGGAGTACCGCGACCACGTCATGGCGACGAAGGGCGCGCAGCTCGACGAGGCCGGGCGTGCGAACCTGGCGGAGGACCTGCGGTCGCCCTGCACCGAGGAGGTCGCGGTCTTCCGGCAGTTCTCCGCCGTCATCCGCGAAGGCCG
>JAFIHP010000362.1 GCA_017849335.1 Actinomycetales bacterium
CGCCGCGCCGAGCCCGTCGCGACCCCGTAGCCCACGAGCACCGCCTCGCGCGCGGCGGCCGGCTCACCGGCCGACGGGCTGGGATCCGCGGCCGGGGCGTCCGCCGCGTCGTCTGTCGCGATCGACACGATCGGCGTCCCCACCGCGACGATCACGCCCTCGTCGACATGGAGCGCCTCGATGACCCCGGCATACGGGGAGGGCAGCTCGACCGACGCCTTCGCCGTCTCGATCTCGACGAGCGCGGCGTTGACCTCGACCCGGTCGCCGACGCGGACGAGCCACCGCAGGATCTCGGCCTCGGTCAGTCCTTCGCCGACGTCGGGCAGCCGGAACACGCGCGCACCGGTCACGACGACCTCAGAACGCCAGCACGCGGTCGACGGCGTCGAGCACGCGGTCCAGATCGGGCAGGTGGTGCTCCTCCAGCTGAGCCGGCGGGTAGGGGATGTCGTACCCGGTGACGCGGAGCACCGGGGCCTCCAGCTCGAAGAAGCACGCCTCGCCCACCCGGGCAGCAACCTCCGCCCCGAGTCCGGCCGTCCCGGACGCCTCGTGCACCACGACCAGCCGCCCCGTCCGGCGTACCGACGCGATGAGCGTGTCGGTGTCCAGCGGGGACAGCGACTGAAGGTCGACGACCTCGCACGACGCCGACTCGTGCGACTGCGCGGCCTCCAGGCAGGTGCGCACCATCGGCCCGTAGCAGGCGACGGTCACGTCCGTGCCGGCCCGCACGACGCGCGACTGCCACGGACTGGGCGCCCGGGCGACGTCCACCGCGGAGTCGACGTCCGCCTTGTCCCAGTAGCGGCGCTTCGGCTCCAGGAAGACGACCGGGTCGTCGGAGGCGATGGCCTGCTGCATCGTGACGTACGCGGTCGCGGCGTCGGCCGGCGTGATCACGCGCAGCCCCGCCGTGTGCACGAAGTAGGCCTCGGGCGACTCGCTGTGGTGCTCGACGGCGCCGATGCCGCCGCCGAACGGAAGCCGGATCACGATCGGCAGCCGGACGGTGCCGGAGCTGCGCTGATGCAGCTTCGCCAGCTGGGCGACGATCTGGTCGAAGGCGGGGTAGACGAAGCCGTCGAACTGGATCTCCACCACCGGTCGCAGCCCGCGCATCGCCAGGCCGATCGCGGCCCCGACGATCGCGCTCTCCGCCAGCGGCGTGTCGATGACGCGGGCCTGTCCGAAGTCCTTCTGCAGGCCGTCGGTCACGCGGAACACCCCGCCCAGTCGCCCGATGTCCTCGCCGAGGAGCACGACCGACGGGTCACGCTCCATCGCCCGCCGCAGACCGGCGTTCAGCGCGGCGGCCATCGTCATGGTCGTCATGCGACCCCCTCGTCGGCGAACGAGTCCTGGTACGCGGTCAGGAAGGCGCGCTGCTCGGCGATCGTCGCGTGCGGCTCGGCGTACACGTGGTCGAACATCGACTCCGGCGGCGGCACCGGCAGCTGCCGCACGCCCGCCCGGACGACCTGAGCGAGCTCGTCGGCCTCGGCCTCCACCTCGGCGAAGAAGGACTCGTCCGCGGCGCCGATCCGCGTCGCGTAGGCCGACAGCCGCCGGATCGGGTCCCGGCGGCTCCATGCGTCGACCTCGTCCGCCGACCGGTACCGCGACGGATCGTCCGACGTCGTGTGGGCGCCCATGCGGTACGTGAACGCCTCGATCAGCGTCGGCCCGTCCCCGGACCGCGCACGGTCGAGCGCCGCCTGCGTGACCGCCATCACCGCGAGCACGTCGTTGCCGTCGACCAGCACGCCCGGGAACCCGAAACCCTCCGCGCGGCGGTGGATCGGGGCGCCGTGCCAGCCCTCGCGCGGAGTCGAGATGGCCCATTGGTTGTTCTGGCAGAACAGGACCAACGGCAGGCGGAAGCCGGCGGCGAGCACGAACGCCTCGTTCACGTCGCCCTCGTCGGTCGCGCCGTCGCCGAAGTAGGCGACGGTCGCATCGGAGGAACCTTGCAGGCTCGCGCCGAGCGCGTAGCCGGCGGCGTGCAGCGCCTGGCTGCCGATGACGATCGAGTAGAGCGCGCAGTGCAGCTGCGTGGGGTCCCAGCCTCCGTTCGTGACCCCGCGGTAGAGCCCGAGGAGCTGCAGGGGGGTGACGCCGCGCGCCCACGCGACACCGTGGTCGCGGTAGGTCGGGAACGCCATGTCGGTCGGACGCAGGCAGCGGGCCGAGCCGATCTGGGCGGCCTCCTGGCCCAGGCACGGCGCCCACAGGGCCAGCTCGCCCTGCCGCTGGAGCGCGGTGCCCTCCACGTCCAGCCGACGCACGAGCACCATGTCGCGGTAGAGGTCGCGCAGGGCCGCGTCGCTGACGTCGATGTCGTACCGCCCGTCAGCGAGCCGCTCACCGTCCGGTGACAGCAGACGTACGGCAGGCTCGCTGTCGCTCAACTCCACCTCCGGCCCGGTTGCTCTCCGGCCATCCTGGCACGCGAGCCGGCGCCGGGCGATAGTCGATCAGCCCGCGTTCGAACACCCGTGGTGCACAATGCGGACATGACGTCGACGTCTGGGCCAGACAGTCCGATCCGGGTCTTCCTGATGGACGACCACGAGATCGTGCGTCGCGGTCTCGCCGACCTGATCGGCCTCGAGCGCGACATGGAGGTCGTCGGCGAGGCGGGGTCGACCAAGGACGCCCTGCTGCGCATCCCCGCCTCACGCCCTGACGTGGCGGTGCTCGACGTCCGCCTGCCCGACGGCAGCGGCGTGGAGGTATGCCGGGAGATCCGCTCGACGATGCCGACCGTCGGCTGCCTGATGCTGACGTCGTACGCCGACGACGAGGCGCTGTTCGACGCGATCATGGCCGGCGCGTCCGGGTACGTGCTGAAGGAGATCCGCGGAAACGACCTCGTCGACGCGATCCGGCAGGTCGCCGCGGGCAAGTCGCTTCTCGACCCGCTCGCGACGCAGCGCGTCCTGGACCGCCTCCGCAACGGTGACCGGCACGACTCGCGGCTCGACGCGTTGTCCGAGCAGGAGCGGCGCATCCTGGAGCTGATCGGCGAGGGCCTGACCAACCGGCAGATCGGCGACCAGCTCCACCTCGCGGAGAAGACGGTCAAGAACTACGTGTCGAGCCTGCTCGCCAAGCTCGGCATGGAGCGCCGCACGCAGGCCGCGGCCTACGTCGCCCGTATGTCCGCCGAGCGCGAGCACCACTGACGCGCTAGCGGGGTGCGTCGAGCGGCGCGCACCACGTCAGCCGCGTTCCGCCGGCATCGCCGACGCGCTCGAGGCGGCAGCTGCCGCCGAGGTCCTGGGCGCGGGCCGAGATGTTCGCGACGCCGGACCGGCGACCAGGCCCGCTCGCCTCGATCCCGACCCCGTCGTCCTGCACGACGAGCACCACCTGGCCGCTGTCGATCTGCACGACCACCTCGACGCGTCGGGCCTGCGCGTGCTTCGCGGCATTGGTCAGCGCCTCCCGGAGCGCCGCGACGAGCTGGTCGGTGACCGAGTCGGTGAGCATCGAGTCGACCGGGCCCGCGAACCGGGCGGAGGGCTCGAAGCCCAGGAGCGCCGCAGACTGGGAGATCTCCCGGAGCACCCGCCCGCGGGCTCCCGATGACGGGCCGTCGATCGGCTCGTGCAGGGCGAAGATCGTCTGGCGGATCTCCTTGATCGTCTCGTCGAGCTCGTCGACGACCCGCGACACGCGCTCCGCGGCCGCGTCGGGCAGCTCGGCGATGCGCGTCGCGCCCTGCAGCATCATCCCGGCGGCGAAGAGCCGCTGGATGACCAGATCGTGCAGGTCACGGGCGATCCGGTCACGGTCCTCGTAGACCGCGAGGCGCTCGTGCTCACGACGGGCCTGCGCCAGCACCAAGGTCACGGCGGCCTGCGACGCGAACGAGCCGGCCAGGTCGAGGACATCGCTCGGGATGTGCCCGTGCTCGCCGGCCCACAGCAGCGCGAGGACGCCCAGCACCCGCTCAGCGGTCGCGAGCGGGACCACCAGCGACGGGCCGAACCGGCGCTCGGGCAGCGCCAGGACGTGCTCGCCGGACAGCTCGACCCGGCTGCGCCCGTCGACGAAGCAGGTTCGCATCACGGAGTCGGCGGGCACGCTCTGCGCCTCCCAGCCGGACACGACGTCGAGCACGTCCTGCGCCGCGGGGTCCGGGCGCTCGTCGCGACCGTCGACGATCTCGACGACGAGGTCGTCGGCGTCGTCCGGCAGGGCCACCAGGGCGACGTCGGCGCCGGTGAGCCGCCGCGCGCGGTTCGCGATGAGGGCCAGCACGTCGTCGGTGTCACGTCCGGCGAGAACGGCGGTCGCGATCTCCGTCGTGCCCTGCTGCCACTGCTCACGCTGCTTAATCCGCTCGTACAGCCGCGCGTTCTCGATGGCGACCGCGGCCGCGGCGGCGAGCGCCATCACCGTCCGCTCGTCGTCGGAGGTGAACCCGGTCCCGGTGCGCTTCTCCGTCAGGTAGAGGTTGCCGAAGACCTCGCCGCGCACTCGGACAGGGACGCCGAGGAACGAACGCATCTTGGGATGACCCGGCGGCATGCCCGACGAGGCCGGATGGGTCGACAGGTCGTCGAGCCGGATCGGCACCGGGTGCTTGACGAGCAGGCCGAGGATCCCGCGCCCGGTGGGCAGGTCGCCGATCGTCTCGGCCGTCTCCGGGTCGATGCCGACATGGACGAACTCGCCGAGCCGACCGTCCGGTGCGAGGACCCCGAGCGCGCCGTAGCTCGCGTCGACGAGCTCCACGGCCGCCTGGACGATCCGGCGCAACGTCGCCCCGAGCTCCAGGCCCGCCGCCACGGACACGACGGCCGTGAACAGCCCTCGGTCGCGGTCCTGCTGCGGAAGCACGCCGTCAGCCTAGGCGAGCCCGTCGGCGGCCGGGGCCCCCCGGACTCAGGCCGCGGGGCCCGGGACCGCGCGGCCCAGCGGCAGGTCGGGCAGGAGCACGGCGAGATCGAGCCGCTCGGCCTCCAGCCGCCACTGCTGCGCGTACCAGCCGCCCGCGGACATCAGCTCGTCGTGCGTGCCCTGGCCCACGATCCGGCCGCCGTCGAGGACGACGATCCGGTCGGCATGCTCGAGCCCGAGGAGGCGGTGCGTGATCGTCACCACGGTCGTCTCGCTCAGCACCTCGGCGAGCGTGTCGGTCAGCGCGTCGGCCGTCGGGGCGTCCAGGTGCTCGGTCGGCTCGTCGAGCACGACGAACCGCCGGCCCGCGACCAGCAGCCGCGCCAGCGCGATGCGCTGGCCCTCACCGCCGGACACGCCGACCCCGAACGACCCCACGACCGTGTCGACGCCGTCCGGAAGCGACCGCACCCAGTCGGTCAGCCGGGCCCGGTCCAGTGCCTGCGCGACGGTCTCGTCGTCGGCGTCGGGGGCCCCGATCCGGACGTTGTCGGCGATCGTCGTGTCGAACACGTGCGCGCGCTGGCTGAGCAGCCCCACGTGCCGGCGCAGGTCGTCGCCATCGGCGTCCCGCAGCTCGACCCCGGACATGCGGATCGAGCCGGTGTAGGGAAGGAAGCCCATGAGCACCGCGGCGAGGGTCGACTTGCCGGCACCACTGGACCCGACCACGGCCAGGTGCTCGCCCGGAGCGACCCGCAGGCCGATGTCCGTGAGAGCCGCGTCCTCGGGGCGCCACGACGCGCCGACCCCGGTCAGCACGAGCCCGGTGAACGCCGACGGCACCGGGACCGGATCGACGGGCGCCTCGACCGGGCTCGGGGTGTCCGCGATCTCCTGCAGCCGGCGTGCGGACCCGCGCAGCCGCTGGTACGCGACGGCCGAGGCCGGCAGGCCGGCCAGGACATCGAAGAGAGCGAGCGGCAGCAGCGCCACGACCGCGAACCACACCGGCTCGATCCGACCGCTGGTGACGGCGGGGACGGCGACGGCGATCGAGCCCACGATCGCGGCGGCCTGCACGAGCATCCCGAGGCCACCACCCACGCCCACCGAGGCGGACTCCCTCTTATTCAGGCGGGTGAGCGTGCCGTCCAGGTCGGCGAGCCGGGAGGCCGCCGCCGGCCCCGCGCCGCTGGCCGAGATCTCCCCCGTCGCGTCGAGAGCGCGGACCACCGCGGCAGCGAGGTCCGATCGCGCCCCGGCCATGCGGGCCTCGGCCCGAGCGGCGCCGCGGGCCACGAGCCACGGGACGAGCGCGAGCGCGCCGATAGCCGTGATCGCCACGACGACGCCGGCACCGGGAAGCAGCCAGCCGAGGAAGGCGACGGTCGCCGCAGACACCAGCGCGGCCTGCACCCAGGGCAGGACGACCCGCAGCGGCAGGTCCAGTGCGGCGTCGACGTCCGCGACCAGCCGCGTCAGCAGGTCGCCGCGGGCGAACGCCGCCAGGCCAGTCGGCGCCAGGCGCTCGAGCTGCTCGTAGACCTGCACCCGCAACCCGGTGAGGCCCCGGAACGCGGCGTCGTGCCCGACCAGTCGTTCGACGTAGCGCAGGGCACCGCGGCTGATCGCGAAGAAGCGCACCATGACCGCGGCGACCGTGAGGGTCAGCACGGGCGGCTGCGTCGAGGCGGTCGCGATCAGCCAGCCCGAGGTTCCCAGCAGGGCGACGGCGCTCAGGGAGGCGGCCGCGCCGAGGAACCCGGCCCACATGAGCTCGCTGCGGTGTGCGGCCATCGCCCGCCACAGCGTCCGGACCGGGTTCACCAGCCTGCTCCGGCGATCGTGCCCGCCGCGGTGCTCGCGGGCGGCTCGTCGACCGCGTCGTCGGCCGCCGGGGCCTCGATGCGCACGAGCTGGTGCGCGACCGCCACCAGGGCGGGCCGGTGCGCCACGACCAGGACCGTCGCGCCCCGGGCCGCGACCTGGGTGATCGCCTCGACGACGACGTCCTCGGTCCGCGGGTCGAGGGCGGCGGTCGGCTCGTCGAGGAGCACGACGTCGGCGGCGCCGAGCAGGGCCCGGGCGAGGCTGAGCCGCTGGAGCTGGCCGATCGACAGCCCGGATCCGTCGGCGGCCAGCGGCGTGTCGATCCCGTCGGGGAGCGCCCGCACCTCGTCGGCGAGGCCCGCCGCCGTGAGGGCTGCCCACGCGAGCTCGGGGCTGGCGTCCGGTACCCGCAGCGTCACGGCCTCCAGGACGGTCGGCGTAGCGGTGAGGTCGGCGTCGACGACGTGCGACTGCTGCGGCAGCCAGGCGATCCGTGACCGCCACGCCGTGAGGTCGAGGTCGTCGACAGGAGCCGAGACGTCACCCGCCTCCGCGCGTACCGAGCCCCCCGACAACGGCACGAACCCCAGGAGCGCCGCGATGAGTGTCGACTTCCCGCCGCCAGAGCCGCCCACGATCGCGGTGACCGTGCCGGGTTCCGCAGTGAACGTCACGCCGCCGAGCGCCGGCCGCGGACGTCCCGGATAGGTGACCGCGACGTCCTCGAGCGTCAGCCGGACTGGCCCGTCGGGAAGGCGGACGGACCCGCCGGTCGGCAGCGGCGTCTCGAGGATCGTGAAGACGCGGTCGGCGGCGCCGAGGCCCTCCGCCGCGGCGTGGAAGTGCTGGCCGAGGAGCCGCAGCGGCAAGTACGCCTCGGGCGCCAGGATCAGCACGAACAGCGCGACCGAGTAGGCGATCTGGCCCTCGGCCAGGCGAAGTCCGACCGACACCGCGACGAGGGCGACCGACAGCGTGGCGAGCAGCTCGAGCGCGAGGGACGACAGGAACGAGACGCGCAGGACGCCCATCGTCGTACTGCGGTAGCGGTCCCCGATCGCACGGATCGCCTCGGCCTGCGTCTTGGCCCGGCCGAACGCCTTCAACGCCGGCAGACCGGACACCAGGTCCAGGAAGTGCCCGGAGAGGACCGAGAGAGTCCGCCACTGCCGGTCGACCTGCGACCGCGTGTACAGGCCGATCAGCACCATGAAGATCGGGATCAACGGGATCGTCACTGCCACGATGACGGTCGACAGGATGTCCTGCCCCCACATGGTCAGCAGGACCGCGACCGGCACGATCACCGCGAGCATCAGCTGGGGCAGATAGCGGGCGTAGTACCCGTCGAGTGCGTCGACACCACGCGTCACGAGTGCGGCTGTCTCCCCGGGGGCGGCGGCCGCGGGACCCTGCGGCCCGAGCGCGATGACATGGGCCATGGCCGCCTGCCGCAGCTCTTGCTTGGCGCTGGCCGACGCGCGCACAGCGGCGACCTCCGACAGCCACACGATCGAGGCCCGCACCACGAACACGGCGGCCAGGATCGCGACGGTGTCGCGGACGTCCTGCCAGTCACCACCGTCCGAGGAGACGGACACGATGACGTCGGACAGAAGCCGGGCCTGGACGATGACCAGCACGGCGGTCACCGCGCCGAGGACGACCGCGACGGCGATGAAGCCACGGGTGCTCCGGGCGTAGCGCAGCAGGCGCGGGTCGAGCGGCTTCATAGGGTTGCCATCCTGGCACGGCGGTCGGAGACGCCGAGGCCCGCCGGCGGAGGCCCCACGCGGCGCGGGTGGGGCCTCCGGCGACGGGCCTCGGAACGGGACTCAGCCGGCCGCGTTCGCCATCGGCTCCGGCGCCGGGGCGCTCACCTGCGGCGGGATCATCGAGGTGCTGATCCGCTTGCGGAACACCCAGTAGGTCCAGCCCTGGTAGAGCAGCACGATCGGCGTCATCACGAGCGCCACGATCGTCATCACTGTCAGGGTGTAGTGCTGGCTGGACGCGTTGTGGATCGTCAGGTTGTAGGCCGCGTCCGTGCTGCTGACCATGACGTTCGGGAACAGCCCGGCGAACAGCGTCGCCACGGCCAGGCCGATCGTCACGGCACTGAAGAAGAACGCCCATCCGTCACGATCCTTGAGCACCAGGAAGAGCGCGACCAGCCACGCCACCGCCGCGATCAGCGCCAGGGGCAGCGTGACGGCCACATGACCGGAGTAGGCCTGGAACCACAGCAGGGCGGCGACGGCCATGACAGCCGCCACGATGCCCAGCTTGATCGCGGCGCTCTTCGCGACCGCGTGCATGTCGCCCTTGGTCTTGAGGGCCAGGAAGATCGCGCCGTGCGTCAAGAAGACGGTCAGGGTCATCAGGCCGACCACGATCGAGAACGGGTTGAGCAGCGTGAACAGGTTGCCCGTGAAGTTGAGCTGCCCGGCCAGGTCCGGCGCGCTCCCGGCGAGGGGCTCGATCGGCGTGCCGCTCACGACGTTGCCGAAGGCGACGCCGAGCAGCAGCGCCGGCAGGGCCGACCCGATGGCGATCGCCCAGTCCCAGCGACGACGCCAGGCGTCGGTGTGGCCCTTGCCGCGGTACTCGAACGCGACGCCGCGCAGGATGAGTCCGACGAGCACGAGGAACAGCGCCAGGTAGAAGCCGCTGAACATCGTCGCGTACCAGAGCGGGAAGGCCGCGAAGGTCGCGCCGCCCGCGGTGAGCAGCCACACCTCGTTCCCGTCCCACACCGGTCCGATGGTGTTGATCATGACCCGCTTCTTCGCCTCGTCCTTGCCGAGGAACGGCAGCAGCATGCCGACACCTAGGTCGAACCCGTCGAGGACGAAGTAGCCGGTCCACAGCACCGCGATGAGGATGAACCAGATGGTCTGCAGGACGTCGAGGTCCATGTCGATTCCTTCTTCTCTTCTCAGCGGCTCAGTAGGCGAAGTACAGCTGCTTGTCGGCGGCCTTCTCGGCGTCGCCGTGCGGGTCGAGCACCGGGTCCTCGGGTGCCCCCGCCTTGACGGCCTTGAGGATCAGCTTGACCTCGATGATGGCCAGCACCAGGTACAGGAGGGTGAACCCGATCATCGAGATCCACACCTGCGCCGAACTCAGCAGCGGCGAGACACCGTCCGCGGTGAGCTGCTGGCCGAAGACCACCCAGGGCTGGCGGCCGATCTCGGTGAAGATCCAGCCGGCCGAGATGCCCACGAGCGGGAAGAGCACGATGACCGCACTGGAGAACGCGAAGAACCGGCTCCGGGGGACCCGCCCGCCCCGCAGGGCGAACAGCGCCCACAGCGCGTAGAGCGCGGCCAGCATGCCCAGGCCGATCATCAGGCGGAAGCCCCAGTAGGTGATCGGGACGTAGGGGGTGAAGTTGGTCTCCGCGGCGTACTGCGGGTACTTCTGGGCGTACTCGGCCTGCAGGTCGTTGATGCCCTGCACGGTGCTGTCCGGCCCGTCCCATGTCCCGGTCGCCAGCCACGACAGCAGTCCAGGAATCTCGATGATGTTCGTCGCCTGGTCACCGGACAGGTCGCCGACGCTGAGCACGCTGAACGGCGCGTTCTCCTGCGTGGTGTAGAGCGCCTCGGCCGCCGCCACCTTCATCGGCTGCTGCTGGACCATGATCTTCATGTCCATGTCGCCGCTGATCGAGACCAGCACCGCGGAGATGAGCACGACCCACGCACCGGTCTTGGCGGACGCACGGAACACGTCGACCTGACGGTTCTTGAACATCATCCAGGCCGACACGCCGGCGACACCGGCACCCGACACGAGGAACGACGCGGCGAGGGTGTGGAAGAACGCGATCATCGCGGTGTTCTGGAACAGGACCTCGCCGATGTTGTTCAGCACCGCGCGACCGGTCTCCGGGTCGACCTCGAAGCCGACCGGGTGCTGCATGAACGCGTTCGCGGCGAGGATGAAGTAGGCCGACACCATCGACCCGAATGCCGCGAGGTAGATCATCGACAGGTGCAGGCGCTTCGGCAGCTTGTCCCAGCCGAAGATCCACAGCCCGAGGAACGTGGACTCGAGGAAGAACGCGAGCAGCGCCTCCATCGCGAGCGGAGCTCCGAAGACGTCACCGACGAATCGCGAGTACTGCGACCAGTTCATGCCGAACTGGAACTCCTGCACGATGCCCGTCACCACGCCCATCGCGAAGTTGATCAGGAACAGCTTGCCGAAGAACTTGGTGAGCTTCAGGTACTTCACGTTGCCGGTGCGGTACCACGCCGTCTGGAAGCCCACGACCAACCACACGGTGCCGAGCGTGAGAGGCACGAAGAGGAAGTGGTACACGGTCGTGATGGCGAACTGCCACTGGGAGAGGCTGAGCGCAGACATCCTGCTGTCCCTTCGGTCGCCGCAAGGCGTTCATCGCGCGCCGGGCGGGCCCGGTGCTCTACAGGGGGAATCCTCGTCCGCCCGGACGCCGGATCGACGAGCGTGAGTCCGTGATTGCCGGGACTTTGGTCCTGACTTCGGGGCGGTTTCCGCGCTCCGGAACGGTCCTGCACCATTGGGGTATGACGTCGACGGCCACGGCCTCCTCCGGCGCGTCCGTCGCTCCCGGGGAGCAGTCCTCTCGCCGCCCCGACATCCAGGGCCTGCGCGCGGTCGCCGTGCTCCTGGTCGTCGCGTTCCACGCCGAGCTGCCGGTTCCGGGCGGCTTCGCCGGCGTCGACGTCTTCTTCGTGATCTCCGGCTTCGTCATCACGGCCATGCTGATGCGCGAGTGGACCGCCCACGCCCGCGTCCGGTTCGGCACCTTCTACCTGCGCCGCTTCCTGCGGCTGACGCCCGCCCTGGCCCTGACCGTCACCGTCGTCGCCATCGCGTCGTTCCTGCTCCAGAACCCCTACGGCGCCCAGCAGACCGCCGCGCGGACCGGGATCGGGGCGATGCTGCTGTCCGCGAACTACGTCCTCGCGGCGGCGACGGGCGACTACTTCGCGCAGAGCGCGACCAGCAACCCGCTCCTGAACACGTGGTCCTTGTCGGTGGAGGAGCAGTTCTACCTGGTGTTACCGGCCCTGCTCGTGCTCGGCTGGCTCGGTGCCCGCCGAGCG
>JAFIHP010000363.1 GCA_017849335.1 Actinomycetales bacterium
GCTTGTAGAGGCTGGGCTGCTTCACGCCCAGTCGCTGCGCGACCTGCGCGAGGGTCAGGTCGTCCCAGCCCACCTCGTCGGCGACGATCTGGGCCTCGTCGACCACGCGGTCGGTGGTCACGCCCGCCCTAGCCACGCGGCAGATCGGCGAGGAAACGCAGCACCGCCGAGGCGGTCAGGTCGGCCTGCTGCGACTGGGGGTAGTGACCCGCATCGGGGACCATGACCACCTCGCCGTGCAGGGTCTCGCCGATCCAGCCCGCCTCGGCCGCGGGGTCCGCGAAGTCGGGGTCCTTCTCCCCCATCACCACGAGGACGGGTGCACGGACCTCCCCGAGCCGCGCCTCGGCCGGACTGTGGTCGGTCTGCCGCGTGGTCTCGGAGAACGCCTTCGCATACCCCGGCCGGCGCAGGCTGGCCACGACCTCGGCGCGGTAGTGGTCGAAGTCGTCGGGCCTGCGTCCCGCGTAGAGGCTCGGCAGGTAGAGCTTCCACGACGTCGCGGCCCACGCCGGGGCCATCGCGACGCGCATCAGCGCCATCAGGACCGCGTTCACGTCGGGATTGCGCACGAAGGGCCCGATCAGCACGAGTCCGCGGACAGCGTCCGGGCGCTCCGACGCGAGGATCGTCGCCGCCCCGGCCGCGAGCGAGTTGCCGACGACCACGGCGGGCTCGCCGAGGGCGTCGATCAGAGCCCCGATGTCGCCGGCGGATACCTCGTCGCCGTAGACGGTGAAGGTCGGGTCGCTGTCGCCGTGCCCCCGCAGGTCGGTCGTCGCGACGCGGTAGCCCGCCTCTCGCAGGGCAGGAGCAAGGAACCGATAGGTCCGCCGGAGGTCTCCCATGCCGGGGACGAGGACGACCAATGGACCCTCGCCGGCGACGTCGTAGGCGATGCGACCCTCCGGCCGGTCCAGGTACTGGGTGGTGGATGCGTCGATCATCGGTGTCATGTGGCTATTCTGCATAGCTATTTGGCTAATGTCAATAGCCTCTGACGCGTGGGGACGGGTCGATGACAACCAGGGTCCCGGGGCGCAGAATCGGCCCGGACGAGAGGACGAGCCCGTGGGCACCTACCTGACGTACTTCAACCAGCAGTGGGTCGGCGATCACAGCGCGGAGTGGTTCGCGTCGCGCGGACCCTGGCCCGGGCCGTCGTCGAGGAGATGCGGGCGGCCGGTGTCCTGGTGTTCGCCGGCGGGTTGGAGGAGGAGATCGACGCCACGTACTCCGCCGACGCCACGAGCGGGACGCTGGTCGTCGCGAACAGCCGGGTCAGCGACGCCGACGAGTACCTGGGCGGGATGACGATCATCACCGTCGAGGACGACGAGGCCGCGCAGTACTGGGCCGGACGGGTCGCGGAAGCATGCGGGTGGCCGCAGGAGGTTCGGCGGTTCAAGGACTAGCCGCCCGGGACGGCCGGCCCGCCGCTGCGAGAATGTGCGGCGACCACGAACTATGTGTCCACCACGACCGAGAGGACTCGCCATGAGCGAACCCGTCGACTGGAACCGCGCGATCATCGAGGAGTTCCGGGCCAACGAGGGCCGTGTCGGCGGCCAGTTCGCCGGCGCTCCGTTGCTGCTCCTCCACACGATCGGCGCCAAGAGCGGCATCGAACGGGTCAATCCGATGATGTACCAGGACCTGGGTGACGGACGGATCGCCGTGTTCGCGTCCAAGGCCGGGGCGGACTCCGACCCGGACTGGTACCGCAACCTGACGGCGAACCCCGACGTCACCGCCGAGATCGGCGCCGAGACCCGGAGCTTCCGTGCCCGCACGGCCGACGCCGAGGAGCGCGAGCCCATCTGGACGACGCAGAAGACGGACTACCCCGGCTTCGCCGACTACGAGTCGAAGACGACCCGCGTGATCCCCGTCGTCATCCTCGACCCCGCCTGACCTCGATTGGGCGCCAGTGGGCCCGAGGAATACTCGGGCGTGATGCTCGACTCTCGGTCGACCTCACTTTGGATGATGCCGTTTCGATGAACTGCTCGCGCGAGTCGTTGCAGACTTCGTTGACCAGCAGATCGCTTCCCTTAGCCGTGCAAATCCGCACGGCTAAGTCGTCTTCGGTCTTGCGTCGAATGTCAGCGATCGTGATGTCAGAGCCAGTTCGCAGATGGGTCCCGAACTAGAGCAGCCTCGGTAGCCGGAAACCTCGATACGCAGATAGATGCACGGCTGGAACGCCAGCGACAACTACTGCCGGGATCAGGTAGAAGTCGAGGTCACCGTCGATCACGAAGAAGTCGTCGATCTCGTGAGGGCCGTACGTCCGACGACCTTTGCCCGACGTCGACAGGTAGACCTTCCATGTCCGCGCCGCCCTGGCCGTCGTCGTCTTCACTTGTATGCGGCGCGTACCCGCATGAGACGAAACCACGAGGTCGAAGCGGCTTGGCTCCAACGGCCACGACACGTCCCATCCGGCGAGAGTGAACCACGCCGCTGCCAGCATCGGTCCGGCCCGCCGGAGTCGCGACATGTCCACGGAGGGCGCGGGCGCCGGTGGTGCCGGCTGTTTCGCGCCGGGGGTCGAAGCCGGTGACGGGGACGCGTCGGTGTTGTCTTCGCGGCCATTGCTATCCGAACTCGTCACAGTTTCCAGTGGCGATGTGCGGAGCACGGTGCCGGTTCCCGCCGTCGAGTGGCCGGGGTGGCCGAAGCCAATACTGAGGTACTCAGCGCGGCGGCGGACCGTCCTGATCGACCCGCCGGACGTGCCTCGCAGCCCCAACTGGCGTAGCACCGCGCGCCAAGGGCGGCGTCTCCCTGAGTGGTGGCTTTTCGCTCTTCGCGCTCAGGTCAGTGTTCTGATCATGCCGACATGAGTTCCGGGGTTGTCACCGGCCCCTCGTTGGTGTCGCTGGTGGCGGTCACCAGGGTCATGGATCGCTCGCTGAAGTAGCGCCTATCGGCGGCGGCCCATTCGTCGTGCTGCTCGACCAGGACGGCGCCTGCCAGGCGCAGCAGCGCTTCCGGGTTCGGGAACACCCCGACGACGTCGGTGCGGCGCTTGATCTCCTTGTTCACCCGCTCGAGCGGGTTGGTGGACCAGATCTGACGCCAGTGGACCTGAGGGAATCCCGTGAACGCCAGCAGGTCGTCCTTCGCCTCACGGAGCATCGCCTCGACCTTGGGCAGCTGCCGGCCGAGCATCCCGGCGATGACGTCGAACTGCTCCTCCACGTGCTCGGCATCCGGTTGGGCGAAGATCGTGCGGATGGCGGCGGCGACCATCTCAGCATTGCCTTTCGGCACCACCGCGAGGACGTTGCGCATGAAATGGACCCTGCAACGCTGCCACGCGGAGCCGATCAGGACCGCGGCAATCGCCTGCTTCAGCCCGGAGTGGGCGTCGGAGATGACCAGTTGCACGCCGCCCAGCCCGCGGGCCTTCAGCCCGCGCAGGAACGCCGTCCAGAACGCCCCGTCCTCACTGTCCCCGACATCCATCCCCAGCACCTCACGACGTCCGTCCGCGGTCACGCCGATCGCCACGACGACGGCCTGGGAGACGACGCGGTGGTTGACGCGGGCCCTGCAATAGGTCGCGTCGAGGAACACGTACGGGTACGCCATCTCGGCCAGGCTGCGGTCGCGGAACGCGGCGACTTCCTCGTCCAGGTCCTTGCAGATCCGTGAGACCTCGGACTTGGAGATCCCGGTGTCCGCGCCGAGAGCCTTCACCAAGTCGTCGACCTTACGGGTGCTCACGCCGTGGAGGTAGGCCTCCATGACCACCGCGAACAGCGCCTGGTCGATCCGACGCCGGCGCTCCAACAGGCTCGGGAAGAACGACCCCGTGCGCAGCTTCGGGATCCGCAGCTCCAGATCCCCCGCCGTCGTCGACAGCACCCGAGCACGGGACCCATTCCGGACCGCCGTACGGCCCTCCGTGCGTTCCCAGAACCCCGCACCGATCACGCCCTCGGCCTCGGCGTCGATCAACGCCTGATACATGCTCTGCGCGGCGATCCGCACGCGCTCATCCACGCCGGCGGCCTTCAACGCCTCCAGCAACTCCAACAGGGCAGACTGGTCCATAGCCATCGTGCAAAGTCCTCTCGTGAGTTCCTAGTCCGTTCTCACTGACCTTTGCACGATGGCCTTCAACGTCGTGGACACCGCCACGCTCACGGCCGAAAACCCACCACCACCGGGGACGTCACCCGCGCCAAGACTGCGACGCCTCGATCGCGTGACGCAGATCCGAGTCGTCGTAAGCCCGCCTCGCTGCCATCTCCGGACGCTACTGCGCGCCACTGACACCGGATCGGACTCGACCGGCCGGTCGTCAGGACGGAGTCCGAACTCGGAAGCCATAAGGGAACGGACGTCCCTCCAACCTGGCGAGAGGTTGGGGAGACGTCCGAGTCGGGCTGACAGGATTTGAACCTGCGACCCCCTGACCCCCAGTCAGGTGCGCTACCAAGCTGCGCTACAGCCCGTTCGCGAGACGTGTCCCGCGAGCGTCCGAAACCCTACCCGACGCGACCAAGACGTCCGCGCCTCGGTCCAGCGTCGCGGAGGGCAGCGTGCTTGACTGACCGGGTGACGAACGAACGCCCGTGGCTGGCGCACTACGCCCCAGGCGTCCCCGCCGACGTCGACATTCCTTCGGGCTCGGTCGTCGATCTCCTCGACGCGTCGGCCCGGCGGTTCCCGGACCACGTGGCGCTGGACTTCCTGGGCGCGCAGACCTCGTACGCGGACCTCTGGGACCAGGTGCTGCGCGCCGCCCGCGCCCTGCACGACCTGGGGATCGGTGCCGGCGACCGCGTCGCCATCGTGCTACCCAACTGCCCGCAGCACGTCGTCGCCTTCTACGCCGTGCTCCGCCTCGGCGCGATCGTCGTCGAGCACAATCCGCTGTACACGGCGGAAGAGCTCGGCCGCCAGCTCAGCGACCACTCCCCCGCCTACGCGATCGCGTGGGACGTCGTCGCGCCCACGGTCGCCGCTGCCGCGCCATCGCACACCCAGGTGATCGCGGTCGATGTCAGCCGCGCGCTCCCCCTCCGCTCGCGGGTCGCGCTCCGACTGCCCGTGCGCAAGGCCCGGGCGACGCGTGCCGCCCTGACCGCGAAGGCTCCGGGGCTGCCTACGTGGCACCGACTCGTCGCCCACGCGACACCTCTCGACCCGCGCTTCCCCGGTCCGACCGGCGACGACATCGCACTCCTGCAGTACACGGGCGGGACGACGGGTGCCCCGAAGGGCGCGATGCTCACCCATCGCAACCTCGTCGCGAATGCCACACAAGCCCTGGCGTGGGCCCCGACGATGGTTCCCGGCAACGAGGTGTTCTACGGCGTCCTGCCGTTCTTCCACGCCTACGGGCTGACGCTGTGTCTGACCACGGCGATCCTGTGCGGGGCGACGGTCGTGCTGTTCCCGCGCTTCGACCCGGATCAGGTCCTCGACGCCATGACCCGGATCCCGGCGACCTTCCTGCCTGGCGTGCCGCCGATGTATCCGCGACTCGCTGAACGGGCGCGGGCGCGCGGGGTGTCGCTGGCGTCCATCCGATACGCGTTCGCCGGGGCGATGGCACTGCCCCCGGAGACGATCGACGAATGGGAGGCGGCGGGCGCCGGGCTGCTCGTCGAGGGCTACGGCATGACCGAGTCCTCTCCCATCACGCTCGGCAACCCGTTGACGACCGAGAGGCGACCCGAGTCCATCGGTATCCCCTTCCCGTCGACGTGGATCCGCGTCGTCCACAAGGACGACCCCACGATCGACGTACCGGTCGGCGACCCCGGCGAGTTGCTCGTCAGCGGGCCGCAGGTCTTCGTCGGCTACTGGAACCGGCCCGACGAGACCGGCGCGACCCTCCTGCCCGGCGGCTGGCTGCGCACCGGCGACGTCGTCGTGGTCGATGACGACGGGTTCGTGCACCTCGTCGACCGGATCAAGGAACTCGTGATCGTGGGCGGATTCAACGTGTACCCGTCCGAAGTGGAGGCGGTGCTTCGACGCCAGCCCGGCGTTGCCGACGCGGCGGTGGTCGCGCTCCCCGACGGCGACATCGACCACGTCGCCGCAGCTGTCGTCGCCGAACCCGGCGTCACGCTCGACACCGACGCGCTTATCGCCGAGTGCCGACGGCACCTCGCCGGATACAAGACGCCGCGACAGGTGGTCGTCGTCGACGAGCTCCCGCGATCGACCATCGGCAAGGTCCTGCGGGGCAAGGTCCGCGACGACCTGCTGGCGCGCGTCGCGGGCTGACACTCAGCTGTCTCGAAGACGCGCGCGGTAGTCGGCGTACGCAGCCCTACCCGACGCGTCGAAGTCCTCGCGCACCGGCAGCGGAAGCCGTTCCCAGACGAGCGCCCCGACCTCCGCGGTGTTGTCCTCGAGGAACATGCCCACGGCCAGCGGCACCTCGTCCGCGGGAAGCGACGTCAGGCCCGCGGCCAGCAGTGCATCCACGTCGTCCGGGGACAGGACGTCGGCCATGGTCGGCATCGTCTGCGACTCCTCCGCACTGAGCTGGGCCAGGAGCAGCCGCTCGAACCCGATGAGCGTCGTGTGGATCGTCGCCCGGTTGAGCACATTCGCGTCGTCCCGCCACGCCTGCACCTGCGCCCGGACCGCGGGGACGGCGTCCGCGAGCGCGTTGCCGGCGTCCTCGACAGCCCCACCATCGCCCCCGGGCGCGCGCTCGGCCACGAGCGGCCTCACGACCTCCGCCTGCGCACGATCGTGCGCCGCAAGCAGGTCGCACATGAGCAGGACGTGTCTCCCGACGACGTCGGCACGAGCCCGGTCATCGACCGGAACGGCCTTGACCCGCAGCGGGAGCGACGCGAACTCCTTGCGGAAGCACTCGTGGATCCCGACGATCACGCGGACATCGGCAGGCATGCGACCCTCCATCCGGGCGATCCGGCGGACAGCCCGGGGCTCACGCTAGGGCCGGTTGCCCGATCCCGCATCCGGAGCGGACCTGTCCGTGCCTCCCCGGCGACGCCGAGCACCCGGTGATGACAGGGTTGAGCCGTGACCCCCGTCGTCGGAGCCATCCACCGCCCCCAGTTGCCGCCCGAGCACCTCGTCGAGTCCGCCCGAGAGGCCGAGCGCCTCGGCATCGCGGAGCTGTGGGTGTGGGAGGACTGCTTCCTCACTGCCGGCGTCTCGGCCGCCACCGCAGCGCTCGCCAGCACCGAGCAGCTCACCGTCGGGCTGGGCCTCATGCCGGCGCCGCTGAGGAACGTGGCGGGCGCGGCGATGGAGGTCGCGACGGTGTCCCGGCTGTTCCCGGGCCGGTTCCGTCTGGCCGTCGGCCACGGCGTCCAGGACTGGATGGGACAGGTCGGCGCGCGTGCCGCGTCCCCCGTCAACCTCCTTCGCGAGTACGTGGTTGCCCTCCGCGCCCTCCTGCACGGCGAGGAGGTGACGGTGGACGGCGACTACGTCCGCCTCGACCACGTCCGCCTCGACTGGCCACCGACGATCGTCCCGCCGGTGCTCGTCGGGGCCGTCGGCCCGCGCACACTCGCCCTCGCCGGCGAGGTCGCCGACGGGGTCCTGCTCGACGCCGACCTCACCGCTGAGACCGCCCGCGCCAGCATCGACACGTGCCTGGACGCGCGTCGTGCCGCCGGGACGACGGGACGGTTCGAGGTCGTCGCCTACCAGCGCGCCTACCTCGGTGCGGACGCCGACGAGCAGCTAGCGAACGACGCGCGTCCCGGCGGGCTCGATGCGGGTGTCGCGAACGACGCTGCCGAGGCGGCACGCCGCGTGACCGCGCTCGGTGGCGCCGGCGTGGGCA